>CAZQNI010000001.1:0-26264 GCA_964594255.1 uncultured bacterium
TTTGTAATTTTCCATTTTGATATTTGATTTTTTAATTATTGCGGCCTTGCCGCATTATGTAAAATATTATTGACTAAAGGAAAAAATTTAGCTTTCTGCGAAATATAATTGCATTATGCGAGACACTTTGCGAATTAAGAGTTTATTAATCAAGTGCTTATCTGATGGAATAAAAGTTGTATGTACAGCAAATAGTTCTTTGGTAATTTAGCAGGCGGTAGTGATTGGTTATTAAGGTTATGTCTGAATTAATAACTTTTAAAGGGAGGTGAAAATGAGGAAATTGATTCTTCTAACTTCAATTTTGCCTGTAATGCTTTTTGCTCAGGGTCGTATCACGGGTCCAAGTCCTCAATCTATGATTGCGACTTTGACTTTTATCATTCCAACGTCTGTTGGAATATATGTGAACAACGATGCTGAGTGGGATTTTAGCAATATAACGCTTAATTCGAGTAATCCCATTTACCCTCCTGCTCTTTATCCAGAGCAATATTATCCAACAACCCCAGCTGCGTCTCCTTATCAGCAGTTAGAATATATGGTAGCTGGTTCCCAATCTGGGAGTCCTGTTAATTGGGTTCTTACAGTTTACGGAAGTGCAGATCCGGGAAGCGGTGTACTTCTTTCGGACATAGAGCATAGTCCTGCGGGAATGGGTTCCTGGGATGTGTTTAATACGTCAGCTGCACCCGATACTCTCGCGAACGGAAGCGGTAATACTGGAGGATGGCAGTCCCTCAATCAAGATTATAGAGTGACTTTAGACGGTGATGAAGAACAGACTGCTGGTGTGAGCTGTGTCTTAACTTATACTATTCAGACTGATTAACCAATAGTCATTTCCACTAAAGAAGTCTGCTAATAGAACAAAAAGGGCGTCAAAAAACGCCCTTTTTATTTCTATAGTAAAAAACCTTTTTATCGGCGAATTATCCCATTCCTAAACAATCATCCTTACCTTATAGGTCAAAGCAGGGAAAACGGGATACGTTACGTGTTACTTAACGCAGATAGCTTTACCGGTTGCTTCTCCTGTATCGGTAGCAACTCTGGTTAAATAAACACCGGCAGCCAAGTCCAAAGGAATGCTGTAGGTACCAGCAGGCTGCATGCCAACAGGTATTTCTAATTGCTTTCGACCGGTCAGATCGAAGACCTGTATGATTACCGGTCCACTGGTGTTAATTGCATACTTGATGCAGTTAATCGAACCCCTGGCAATGCTAACTCCGTTACCCTGTTCCGGTATTTTAATTCCTGCCTGGCCGGTGGTGTCACAGTACTGACTGGGTACTCTTCCTTTTGAGCTGATAGCGTCAAAATACAGTGTACAAGCTGGCGGATTAACCTCTGGGTTTGTATGTATTTCGAAATCGCTTTGTATGATTCCAGTCGTGATCTCTAAATCATCCGAAATACCATCTTTTAATTCATTCCACCTACCAAAATGTAAATTTCGGGGGTAGTAAGTCGTATGTCCATCATGTTCCCAATCCTGGTTTCTTACGAAGATAAAGATACTATCGATTGGGGCGTTCCAGGGAATATAAACATAATAATACATCGTATCTCTATTTTCTACGCCGATCAAAAAAGATGTATCCCGGTTCTCAGGCTGAGAACCTATGACCGCGTTCTTAGCCATGATATTCCACCTTATACCTTCATGAGTCATACACATCTGGATCGAATGAGTACCATGCCACCATTTTTTACCCTCAACAATTGAAAAATCTTCTGGATCACTGTCTCTATAGCCTGTTATAAAGGGTTCCATACCTTCATAATCTGTCTCATTGGGCTCAAAACTAAACGCATCTTTTGCAAATGTAGTTAAAGAAAACATTAATATGAGAGCAAATGACAGTAAAATAAACTTTCTCAAATTTACCTCCTTTACGTTTAACCTAAACCTAAATTCGTACAATTCTTCTAATTTTTATACGCTGCCTTGGCTCGTTTTCGTAGTTTCCATTTCAACAAGCCCCTCCACCTATTATTTATTATATAAATACTTTGATGGTTTGTCAAGAGTTAAATTACAACTTATTTCTACTCTTTTACCTTACCCATAAATCAGATAAAAATCTATCCTAGCCGATAATTTCACTAAGGTAAAACTTAGATTATGTGTCGCGCTGCTAATTTACAAAGAGCTAAAATTATTTAACAAATTGTTTTATTTCGTTCCTGACTATTGCAGAAATTTTGTAATCTTTTTTTAAACAGCTTAAGACCAGCGGAAATCTTTCTTTTAATATCAAAATATTAACCTGTGAATACTTTTCCCCCTTGATTATTGTCGGTTCATCAGCACATAATTCTTCCGATATTAAGTAATTTCTAACCATTTCAACCTTATTATTGGTGACGTTGAACTTAACGTCAAAATATCTCCTTGCTGTTACTGCGCCGTACAACTGCTGAAATATATCTTCTGCCTTTTTCTTCTTCCATTTATCGCAAGTAGGCCCCCCATAAAGACTGGCACTCGAATGCATGATTTCTTCTATTTCTTTTAAACCATAATCTTTCAATGTTTTTCCGCTTTGCACATTATCTACTATAATATCCGCTCCCTTTGCTATATAGCCTTCTGTTACTCCATCAGAACTTATAATTTGAACCAATTCGTTTTCTCCTTCAATAAGCCCTCTGATTTGAACTATCGGACTTTTTGTTCCATAATTCGAAATATAGGCTTCATTTTTTACAATATAATCTTTCGTAATATTAATATACTCGGTAAAGCATAGAATTGCGTTTTTCCTTTTTTTATTAAAGAAATCGCCAAAAGATTCAAAAGAAAGGTTGTTCGGAATAGCCGCAACAATTCTTGTCTTACCGTATTCCAAATCACCTATTTTAAAAATATTGTTTCGGGAATTGGCTATACTCTCTTCCGTAACCCAATCATCACCGACTATTGCAATATCTAGAAAACCTTTATTCAGTTCTACCGGGGCACTCTGAGGTCGAACAAGATAAACTTCAATCTCCGGATCGTTTAATATTTTCAATTTTTTGTCGGACTCATTTCCGGGTTCATATCCCATTATATCATATCCCGAGTCAATGAGTAATTGATGAGTATTTCCTCTATCTTTTGTATTTAAGCTACCCTTAGGGAGACCTAATTTAATTGTATTCATCCGCAAACCCTCCAAATAAAAAATATAGTCGCCTTTATTCCTTTGTCAAGCTCCGATATCACCACACAACACCAACAAACCCCCAAAAATTAAAAATTAAATATCAAAATGGAAAATTACAAATTAAAGTTCAAAAATATACTAAAAAAAACAACAAATAAGAAATCCCATTTGATCTGCGTAAATTCGCGTGCTATCATTTTTTAGTTTTTACGTTTTCATTTGTCATTTTGCTTTTTAATTTTTAATATTTAATTTCTTACGAAAAATAAATAAGACGAGTCATTTTATCAAAAAACAAAAAGATAGAATTATAGTACTATATAATTATAAAATAGCACTTGATATTTTTATTAAATCATATATTCTCCATAAAGATAAATGTATTATTAAGGAGGTCAAGGTGAAAATAGAATTTTACGGGGCGACAAAAGAGGTTACAGGAAGTAAATTTTTGCTAATCTCTAATGGTATTAAAGTACTAATCGAATGCGGTCTTTTTCAGGGAAGGCGAAAAGAGGCGGAAAAGAAAAACCGAGAATTTTTGTTTAATATTGAAGATATTGACTATATGCTTCTTTCTCACGCGCACATTGACCATTCAGGTAATATACCAAATCTGGTGAAAAACGGATTTTCCCAGGATATCTACACAACCCCTGCGACTATTGATCTCCTCAAATATCTCCTACTCGATTCGGCTTACATCCATGAAAGAGACGCCGAATATATTAATAAAAAGATAATGAAAAAGGGAGAAGACCCAATAGAGCCTCTATATACAGTTGAGGACGCTAAAGAATCACTTAACCTTTTTAAACCCAAAGTTTACGAAAATAAGCATCAAAGAGGCATTAATTTCGAGTTTTTGGATGCCGGTCATATACTGGGTTCATCTGAGATTATAATGGAGTTAGAGGGGAAAAGAATTCTTTTTACCGGTGACCTTGGGAGAAGCAACCTTCCTATAATAAGGAATCCTAAAGTACCGGGAAAGGTAGACATACTTATTATAGAAAGCACCTACGGCAATAGATTACATAGAGATATAGAAAATGCAAAAAAAGACCTTGAGGAAATCTTAAAAAGAGCCATAAATAGAAAAGGCAAAGTTATAATTCCTTCATTCGCGCTTGAAAGAGCCCAGGAAATAATATACGCAATCAATTCGCTGATAATAAACGGAAAAATACCTGAAATACCCATTTATGTTGATTCTCCTCTTACTGTTGAGATAACAAGTGTATTTATTAAACATCCAGAATATTTTGACAAAGAGGCATACAGAATGCTCCAGGAAAATCACATTTTTAACTATGGAAAGATAAGCTACATAAAGGATGTGGAACAATCGAAAGCATTAAATACTAAAGAAGGACCTATGATTATAATCTCAGCTTCGGGTATGTGTGAGCACGGAAGAATACTGCATCATTTGAAGAACAATATTGAAGATGAGAGAAATGTAATACTCATTGTGGGATACCAGGCAAAAAACACTCTCGGCAGGAAACTTGTTGAAAAACAGGAAGTAGTGAATATCTTCGGTCAGCCTTATGAAAGGAGAGCAGAGGTTGTTGTCCTTAATGAATTCAGCGCGCATGCTGATAGAAACGACCTTGTATCTTTCGTAGAGAAAGTCTCACCAGAAAGAATCTTCTTAGTTCACGGAGAAGAAGACCAGATGGAGCCTCTTGGTGTGAGTTTAAAGGAAATGGGATATAATGTTGAGATGCCTGAGGTACCGGGAACTAAATACGAGATATGAGAAATATGTATGAAGAAATTACTAAACCTTGACATTTAATCAGAAAATTTTATATTAGTAAAGGAAAAAGGAGGTGTAGTATGAAAAAATTAAATATTATTGACATTATTGCCCTGATTCTCTTGATCATTGGCGGATTAAACTGGGGACTCGCGCTATTTAACATCAACTTAGTTCCACTTATATTCCGTGTAGATATATTAATAAAAATCGTATACGCGCTTGTCGGAATATCCGCAATTTACATTTTAGTCATTATAGGTAAATTGGGCAAAAAATAGTAGAGAAGTTAATTTCATATTACAAAACGGGTGATTTATCAATCACCCGTTTTGTAATAAAATAGATTTTTTATTGTTTTTCAGAGTAATAGACTTCTTCTACATATTTATAGAGGCGAGCGCGGTATTATTTTATTCGCAGAAGAATAGGGGCATGGTCAGAACCATACACATCCGAAAGGATAACCGACTTCTCCACTCTATCAATTAAACCCGCAGTTACAAAAAAATAATCTATCCTCCAGCCAATATTTTTCTTTCTTGCATTGAACCTGTAAGTCCACCAAGTGTACGTTTCGGCTCTTACAGGATAAAAATGCCTGAATGTATCGAAATATCCTTTTTCCAACAGTTTATCAATCCATTCTCTCTCAATAGGGAGAAATCCCGAATACTTTTCGTTTTCTTTTGGGTTTGCAAGATCTATCTCTCTGTGAGCGGTGTTGAAATCTCCTGTAATTACAAGTTCCTCGCCTTGCTCTCTAAGCCCCTCACATAATTCCAAAAATGCATCATAATAGTCAAGTTTAAATTTAAGACGCTCTTCACTGCTTTTTCCGTTTGGGAAATAAACGTTAAGTAAAGTAAAATCAGGGTATTTTAGCCTGATAAGTCTACCTTCATTATCAAACCGTTCTATTCCAATACCAAAATCAACTTCTTCGCATTTTTCTTTTGATAGGACTAAAACTCCGCTGTATCCCTTTCTTTCTGCTGAATTCCAATAAGAATTATATCCTTCAAGATTAAGAAATTCTTCTAATTCTATCTGAGTTTTATCTGCTTTTATCTCCTGTAAACAGAGCACATCGGGTTTTTGGCTTTCGAACCATTGGCTAAAACCTTTTTTTAGTATCGCCCGGAGACCATTTACGTTGAAGGAAACAATATCCATATGTTATATAGTATTACCAGTCAATTTTTTGTTTTTTGCAAAAGAATATATCATTTAATTCTACCGCCTTTCTCTACTAAATCAAATATAAAAAATTAAAATGCAAAATGACAGATAAAAATGTGAAATTATTCCTTCCCCCAACTTTAAAACCCAAAAAATCTTTGTGCTCTTTGTAATCTTTGTGGTTCGATCACTATTCGGTGGGATGTTGAGTTTTAGATTTTTGAACTTTGATTTGTCGTTTTCCATTTTGATATTTAAATTTTACATTTTGTTATAGCTTTACATTCAGGCCTTTTTCCCTCAAATATTTTTTAACCTCTTCGATGCTTAAAATACGGAAGTGAAAAACCGAAGCTGCTAAAAGAATATTGGCTCCCCCTTCGACTACTCCTTTATAAAAATGTTCAAGAGTTCCTGCACCACCCGAAGCGATTACCGGCAGACTGACCTCGTCGGAAATTGCTCTGGTAAACTCTATATCATACCCTGCTTTGGTTCCATCACCGTCCATACTCGTGGGCAGAATTACTCCTGCCCCCAGTTCTTCACACTGCTTTGCCCACTCTACCGCATCTTTTCCTACGGGTTTTGTGCCTCCCGCGACTACTACCTCAAATCCTGAAGGCATTTCATTATTTCTTCTGCCGTCAATTGCTATCGTTATCTTTTCTGAGCCGAAAGCAGAAACCGCATCATTAACCAAGTCCGGATTTTTCACTGCTGCGCTATTCATAGAAATCTTATCCGCACCGGCATCAAGAACTAACTTTATATCCTCTAAAGTCGAAATTCCGCCCCCGACTGTCAAAGGGATATTGATAACCGAAGAAACGTTTTTAACCCATTCCAGCCGTGTTTTTCTGTTTTCCAGAGTTGCAGCGATATCCAGCATGGCAAGCTCATCCGCACCTTCTTTTTGATAAAACGCAGCGTTTTCTACAGGATCTCCTGCTTCTTTCAAATTAACAAAATGAACACCTTTAACGACACGTCCTTCTTTCATGTCCAGACAGGGCATAATTTTTATCTTATCCATATTTTCTCCCTTTTTTTAAAACGAACATATTATTATTTTTAAATATAAGCTTTCAGTCAGAAATAAATTCTGAATCCTCCGGAAGGCAATATTGGAAGAGAATAGTAAGGTTCAATTTTTACGTTATTCTCGTATTCTTCTCCGTATTCGCAATAGTATCCCATTATATTTTTTCTGTTGTATACATTCCAAATTTCAAAATAAGACGAAGATTTCAAACCGAAAAGAGTGTAATTGAAATTTAATCTTAAGTTAAGTTGATGAAAAGGAAAATATCTCCGGGAATTATTTTCACCTTTAATAGGTATCCAAAAAGTACCTGAGGAATCGGGAACAGCGGCCACGGTAGGCGTATAAGGGCTTCCGCTTGCATATCTGAACTGCGTGCCTAAAGAAAACTTTTTCGTAATTTCCCAATCAAAAACTACAGAAAACATATGTCGCTTATCAAAATCGGCATAGTACTCGATCTCATCAAGAAATTCTCTTCGTTTTGCGATCCCAAGAGAGTAACTTAACCAACCGTTAAATCTTTTCGAATCTTTCTTCAAGAAAAATTCTATCCCTCGAGCATATCCTGTACCATCGCTTGAAAAGTTCTCAAGCGTATCAACCGTTACCAGGCTCTTATAATCTTTTTCATATAGTTCCACCCATCCCTGCAAATCTTTACCAAATTTATGTCTTAAACCTAATATGTAATGTATGGCTTCTCTGGAATCGAGGGACTGCTCTCTTTCGGCAACCTCAGCTCCGGAATACTGAGAGAATAAACCTGTTGCAGCACGTATCTCAGTTTTGGGCGTCAAACTATATTGCAAAGAAAATCTGGGAGAAACATCAAAAATTTCATTTAAATCCCAGTAGTCGAATCTCAGTCCCCCGGTAACAGAAAGCCAATCTGTAAGATTCCAGGAATCCTGAATATAGTAAGAAGCTTCCCAAGTTGTATCTTTTAACTCAAAAATTGTAGTTTGCACTGTGGGGTCATCCGGGTCTACATTAAAATCAACCAAATCGAGCGGCAGGTCTTCCTCAATATCATAAAGACCTACACCCAATCTTACTCCTGTTTTAATAGTGTGGGGAGAATTGAAAGTCCAGGTCAAATCTTCCACAAATCCAAAATCAAGAGCATCTACATCAATTTTTACATTCCTGCCTATCTCTACATGAAACGTTGTTTTTTCTCTGGTTAAAGCGCAGACAGAATACAGATTTTCGTTAATGATGCTCTTCCATTCCAGCGTCTGCGTATTGAGTTTACCCTCATCGTATATCTTCGTGGGCATTCCTTCTTCAGGCTCATCAGTAACGAAATCAATAAGCTCGTAAGAGACGAGTCCCGAGAGATAGATTTTATTGGTTGGGTTAGGTTCATACCCAAACTTAAAATTACCATCCCAGAAATATGGAATAGGGAATTCCTCGCTATCTTTCATGACAAGGTCAAGATAAGTGCGCCGCCCAGCTATCAGAAAAAACCCTTTGGAAGTGACTGGACCTTCAAGTAAGCCCTGCATATTTATAAATCCGAGAGAAACGTTACCTGAGAAACGTTCTCTGTTACCTTCTCGGGTAGTTACGTTGAAAACCGACGATAATGCATTGCCGTACTTTGCAGGGAATCCTCCGGTTTGGAGTTCTATATTCTCAATAATATCCGAGTTAAAAACCGATTTCATCCCACCGAGGTGCCAGGGCCACGAAACCGTACACCAATCAAGCATGAATAAATTTTCATCAGAACCTCCGCCGCGAACATACAAAACCGCTGATGAGAAAATATCTCCCATTGCAGCAACTCCCGGCAAGGTATGAATTACCCTTAAAGGGTCCTGCATGGGCCCTTCTCTCAAAAGAAAAGTTTCTCCTTCCAGCACATGGTCGCTGACTGAGCTTCTCTCAACCAATCGCTCACCTGAGACCACGACTCCCGGAAGATATATCGATTTCTCTTCGAGAACCGCATTTAACGGAACAGCTTTATTCCGTAAAACTTCTACGTCCAGCGTTTCAGCCTGATAACCCATCATTCTTACGATTATTTCCCGATGACCGACAGGCACGTTCTGAATTATATAATATCCTTTACTATCAGTAGAAGCTCCTAATGTAGTTCCAAGTACCAGGAGATTTACTCCAATAAGCGGCTCTTCACCATCTTTATCAGAAACCATTCCATAAATAGAACCTGTTTCCTCGGCAAAAATCACCTCTGGAATCAATGCGGAAAAAAACAAAAATAAAGCAAGAAATAATCTTCTCATTATCCCCCCATTTTCTAATTGTTAAAAGCTTTTCTTTATTTATGTTCCAACTTATATATAGATGGATTCTGTTTTTTGTCAAGATTGAATAAATCAAATGAAATATCAAAAATTAAAAAGCAAAATGACAAATAAAAATGTAAAATTATCCCTTCACCCAACCCTAGAAACTAAAAAAATTTGTGCTATCTGTGTGATTTGTTGTTACTTTGTTTTTTTTATTGATTTTTGAACTTTGATTTGTAATTTTACATTTTGATATTTGATTTTTATATTCTAAAGGCTTTGACATAAAAGGTTTCTTCAACTAGTAAGGTTGACAGTATTGTATAAATGCCCTTGACTTTATTACCTTTTATTTGTAATTATTTTGTATGAAAAAGAATACAACCTTAATGTTGCTAGGTTTTGCGATTATAGTTATTCTATTTGTAGTAATGGAATTCAGGCCTCAAATTTATATGCCTCTTGAGAGATTTCTTTATGACAGAAGAGAATTCTTTGAAATTGATCTAAGTAGGGAAAGAAAAGAAATTAATATCGTAGATATAGATAAAAAAAGTGTAAAAGAGCTTGGCAGATACCATGATTGGCCAAGATATTACTTTGGCAGAGCAATAAATGTTATTTCCGCACAGAGACCTTACGTGATAGGATTGGACGTAATATTTTCCGTACCTGATTCTTTGAACGATTTTGCGGAATCGGTATATATGCATCGTTTAAAAGATGACTTCAAATCAATATTTTCGTCCGCTGATTCTTCAGAAATAGAAGAAAAACTTAAAGCCTTTCTTTCCTCTTTTTCTTTTGATTCCTACGTCGCGCAATCGATAAAAAAAACAGGAAAGGTAGTGCTTGCTTCCTACTTAAATAGAGACAGCACTAGCGAACCTCTAAGTGATTTGAGTGAATATTACCTTGACAGAATCAAACCTCCGATGAATCCGGAACTCTCTTTTGAGGGAATAACAGCTCCCATTACGGAATATTTAGAAGCCGGTGCAAGTATAGGATTGGTTAACGATGTTTTCGACCCTGACGGGATAAGAAGAAAAGATCCCCTATTTTTTAATTACAAAGGCAGTACACTACCTTCTTTTTCTCTCGCAGTAGCAATGAAAGCAGTAAAAGACTGGGATTTTAGGGATGGGAAATTGCAAATTTTGGGTAGAGAAATTCCTCTTGAAGATGACGTTTATTTAAGAATAAAATATCAGGGGGATGCAAAGACATTCCAATATGTTTCGTTTGTGGACGTGGTAAAAGGAAATATTCCTGATACTTTATTTACAAAAAAAATAGTTTTATTCGGTTCTTCTCTTCCTGAGTTATACGATTATTCTCAAACCCCCTTTGGTGCTAAATTACCTGGGGTAGAATGTCATGCTAACGTGATACATAATCTTTTATTCTCCAACCCCATAACTACTCCTCCTAAGTATATAGTAATTATAATATCAATCTTCTTAATTTTCCTTACATTGTTATTAGCAAACAAAACAGCTCCTTACGTTTCGCCCATAATAACTTTTATAATTATTATGGGATATATTTTGTTTACAATCGTAATGTACATGAGTTATTTCGTTTCGTATGAGATGTCAAGACCTGTAGTTGGCATTATATTTGCCTTCTTAGCAGGGCTCTCTTCCCGAATTTATTTTGGGGAAGAAGAAAAAAAGTGGATCAAAGGCCTTTTTTCAAGATATGTTTCAGAAGAAGTAGTAAAGCAAATAATGGAATCTCCTCATTTAAGTCTTGAAGGAAAACGCCAGGATATTAGTGTTTTATTTTGCGACATCAGAAACTTCACTCCAAGAGCTGAAAAAGAAAATCCGGAAAATATTGTAGCGATTCTCAACGCTTACTTTGAAGAAATGTCAGACATAATTTTTCAATATGGGGGTATGGTAGATAAGTACCTGGGAGATGGAGTCATGGCACTTTTCGGAGCACCAATAAACCAACCAGGACATGCAGACAGAGCAGTTTCCTGTGCTATTGAAATGCAGAATCGTGTTCATTATCTAAACCAAAAGGAAATACTAAGAGGAAAACCTCCTCTGGAGATTGGGATCGGTATAAGCTCTGGTGAATCAGTTATTGGTAATGTGGGGTCTACAAACAGAATTGAATACACTGCTATAGGAGACCCCGTAAATACGTCTGCACGCATTGAACCTCTTAACAAAGAATATAAGACGAAAATATTAATATCGGAAAGTACAAAAAACAAACTTCAAGGAACCTATAAGATACATTTTGTGGGTAAAATCCAGCTTAAAGGTAAAAGTGAATTTACCGGTATATATGCAATCACTTCTGATTTATCCTTATGGTGAGAAAAAAATTTAACCACAGAAAACACAGAGAAAAAAGTTCGCAGGCAGTGTTACATATTTAGGGAACTAAGTTAAAGCAGATTTATCTAAAATAAAAAAGGAGAAGTTATGTTATATTTAATTTTAGGAACAATTTTAAATTTTTATACAAATGATGTAGTGATTAAAAGAGCCGATAGTACAATTGTACCTACCATAGGTATGGTAATACAGGATAATGATACAATAATAGCAAAAGATAGTTCTCAGGCGGAGATACTTTATTCCGACAGCAGCACTCTTTACATAGACGAAAACTCACGAATTGTTACCTCAGGTGTAGAAAAAAGATCTGTTTTTATTTCTGTTGGACGAGTATGGGCTAAGATAAAAAAACTAATGAAAGGTGAATCTTTTGAAGTAAAAAGCCCATTATCTGTTTCCGGAGTACTTGGAACCGAATTTGAAGCTTCTTATATTAACGATGAATCCGAAATTAGAGTGGTTGAGGGCAAAGTTAACACAAGAGACAAGCAAACAGGCAGGGAAGTAATTCTCGAAAAGGAAAAAATGGCAAAGATAAGAAGGAATAGGGAAATGGAAATAAGAGAATTCAAATTAAAGGAATTGAAAAAATGGTATGAATGGAAAAAAGGTCACCTGGACTTTTTACTCAGAAAAATAGAGGAAGCTTTAAGTCAGGGCCGAGGTATGCAGGCCTCAAGATTAATTGCCCAGGGATATATTCTTGCTAGAAGACTAAATTTATATGATGAGTACGAGCATAAGATTGAAAAATTAAAGAAAGAATACGAAAATTTAAAAGAAAAACAAGGCATACTAGAAAAGAGAATTAAAGAAATTAATGTTCTTTGTAACGCGGCTACGCTGGACCTTAACAGGAAAGAACCACAACTAATGGAACTAACGGCAAAGATAAAACGCCTGTCCATGCAAGAAGCAGAGTTGGAAGGTTATGTAAACAAACAAAACGCATTCGTTGCGAAACAGCAGTTGAGCGTTATTAATCGTCAAACAGGTGAAATAGAAAGCCTAATAAAAAATATAAAGCCGCAAACTATATATGAATGGCAGCAAAGATTAGATAATGATTATCAATTCTTACAAAACGCTCTGAAAATGCCGGGGCTCGCTTCTGATATAAGAATTAAAGTTCAAATTACATCTAAAAAGGTAGAAGAGTTGAGAGATAGAGTGCAAGGAGTAAAGATTACCCTTATAAAAGACACGAGCGCTTTCAAGAAAATAAAACTTGAACTGGTAAAATTAAAAATAGAGACTAACCAGAGGTAAACAACTTGTAGGATCGTTTGATAATAACAACAAGAAATTAATGTGCGAGGTCAATAGGCCTCGCACATACTTTTTAGTAAATATTATTCGTTATCAGTTCTGAAAGGTGATGCAGGTAAGCCTTCCTTATTATATAAATTTGCGCCTTCGGGATTATCAGCCCATGCATACCGTACAGCAACAGGATTTGGAATATTGTCGTTCCAAACAATCACTTTATCACCTTCGATTTTTGCGTCCGCCCATACGAATTTCTTATCAGCGCCACAGATAGCAAAATGATTTAAATTTCCGCCGCCTTTAACAACTAAACCGCCGTCGGTATTCGTGAATGTAAGGATAATTTTATTCCCCTTAATTTCCATATCTTTGTAAATGGGCCCCGAATATACAACATCTTTTTCACCATAAGCTACTTTTCGAGCTGCAAGAGCAAGTCTTCTGCCGACATCCTGTTTGTTTAAAGGATGTATGTCGTTCCATTCCCCGATATCTATTGCGACAGCCATACCGGTGTTAGGAACAGCTAGCGTTTTAAGCTGATCTTCTCGAAGCTTTGCCCAGTTGCTTTCGTAAGGCTGGTCTTTTGCTTCCATAAAATTAGGGAGCTGTACATACAGGAAGGGAAAATCTCCCTGATCCCAGTTTTTCCTCCAGTCATTTATGAGGGCAGAAAATAATTTATGATATTCGTCCGGTTTCTCGGCATTAGATTCCCCCTGATACCATATAACTCCTTTAATTCTGTAATTTAATAGAGGCGCAATCATTCCGTTATAAAGACCTAATGGTTTGTACTGAATAAAGGTCTGTCCGGGCAGCGAATCCATCTCTGCGCCTAATTTGTACTGCCATTTACCCTTTAACTCGATTACCTCATCGCCTACTATCAACTTATACGGCTTATCTTTAATAAACCCACCCCGACCTATATTATTGATAACTCTAACTACTATGATATTTTTACCCACCTTAAGTAAATCCTTTGGTACGTCATATTTTCTTGGGGGATACTGATATGATATTGTGCCAACGAATTTCCCGTTAATATACACTGAATCACTATCGACAATTCTTCCCATTAAAAGCCTTGCCGGTTTTCCTGTCATGGAAGCAGGAACGTCGATTTCTTTCCTGAACCATACGACTCCATCTACGCCTTCCAAACCTTTGTCTTCCCAGTAAGCCGGCAGTTGCATGGTTTTCCATTCGGAAGCATCGTAACTTGGATCAAACCATGTTTTCTCAGGATTTTCGAATCCCTTATCAAGCTGCTTTAAACGATTGTACCATGTATCGCTGCGTATTTTATCTTCTCTTATAATTTTATTCACGTAAGCACTATCTTTGAATTTCTCCGCTATTTCAAGAGATGCAGGAAATTCTTTTAAAGCATCCTCACTTAACCAGGCTTCCGCAGGTGTACCGCCAACACTTGCATTTATTAAGCCTATAGGAATTTGATATTGTTCATATAATGCTTTTGCGAAAAAATACCCCGTTGCTGTAAAATGAAGAATATTTTTAGGATTCACGGACTCCCATTTTCCTGATTTCAGGTCTTGCCCGGGTACATTAAAATCATACCTTTCTGGAACTAAAAAGAGTCTTATAAAGGGATTTCCAGCATGGGTAATCTCATCTTCATAAAGATCTTCCACTCTTTTCATAGGCAGAACCATGTTGGACTGACCCGAGCATACCCAAACATCACCGATGAGAATATCCTTTACGATTATATTATTACTCGCGTTGATTTCCATATTGTACGGTCCGCCCGCTTTCATTTTGGAAAGTGTAACTACCCATTTACCGTCGTTTCCGGTTTTAGTATTATACTCTTTGTCATTAAAGTTTATTTTAATTTTCTCTCCCGGTGTAGCCCATCCCCAGATTTTCACACTTGTCTCTCGCTGCAAAACCATACCATTGCTTATTAACCGCGGAAGACTAACCTTGCATAAAGCAGTCTGACTAATCGCAAATAAACAAAAAAATACTAACAAATAAAACCTTTTCATATTCATTTTCATCAATAATACCTCCTTTACTTTTTATAAGTTAGGATTTCAATCATTTCCGATTTAACTTGTTACGCTCCCGATATCGTCACCAGTATATTCCTGCTACTTCTCGGTCCGTCGAACTCACAGAAAAATATATTCTGCCAGGTTGACAAACCCAATTTACCTTCAATTATCGGAATAGTTTCGCCGGGACCTACAATACCTGCTTTCAGATGAGCATCCGCATTCCCATCCTGAACGTCATGTTTCCAGATTCCCCGGGGTATAAGCTTCCGGAGTAAGTCAACAACATCCTGTTGAACACTGTCATCCCAATTTTCCTGAATCATTATTGCTGAAGTTGCTCCCTGAGCATAAACATTTACAAATCCCGATTTTACGTCAGATTCTTTAACGCACTCCGCTACCTGCGAGGTTATATCGTATAACCCTTCTCTATTGGTTGTAGTTATGTTTATCGTTTTCTGCATCTATATTCCAATTACCTGATGTTTTTTTGTCCGTCAAGAGGAGTCTTCATCCACAGGTTATAGTTGTCCTTGGGTAAAAGCTCCAATTTATTCATGTCATATTTTTCCCGATTGGAGTTATACTTATCGTAAAAACCATTTTCAAACTCATAAACTTTACCGCTAAGCGGGTCATATAATCTTTCCTTTCCCAGAATTGCATCGCTCCACTTTTCCGAAAGGATATCTTCGGTTTTATTTCTTGCCTCCCATCCCTTCATTATAATATCCGAAGTTTCACTCAATGTCTTGCCGGCTTTAAGAATACCGGCATAGGTGCTTGCCTGCTGTCTCAAACAATTGTTAACATAGTTTCGGCTAACCCAGAAACTTTTGATTGAATTGACGAGAGACTTTTCTAAATCTTTGAATTCCTCTTTAGGAGCGGTAATACCTGTAACAAGAAAACCATAACCTATACCTCCACCAGGATTTCCGGTATAAGGAAGCATTGGTGCAACTGTTATCAAAAACAAACCTTCGCCAAGTTTTCCGTTCTTTGTAAATAAAGCCCTCAAAAGTTCCGTACTGCCTCCCGGAATTGGACACGGCTCGGATTTCCTTGAAACGATTTTGATATTTTCAAGCCTGGGGCACCCGGGCATAAATTGCTGGGCTACCTGGCTTTTTGCAATTATATGAAAATTTAAAAGAAATTCTCCCGGATTTAGAGGATTAACTGCGGGCATATCAATCCAGCCTACCGGGTATCCTCCCATACTCATATACTGTTGGTCTATCTGTTTCTGCTGTAAATTTAAGTAAACCGGACCGACTTCTCCAAAATAAAAGATCTGCCTTAAAGACTCGGAAGGGTCTCGAATTAAAAAAGCAAAAGAGCCGCATGTCCCGGCAGTGATTATTTTCCATCCTTTTGGCTTATTGATGGAGAAAAAACCTCCCTCGAATTTTCCCATTTTTAATTTATAAGTGGCACTCACTACAGGATAAGTCCGCAAAAGAATTCCCGGAATGAGAAGCAAAGCCAATATTCTCATTAAACGAAAGTTCCTCATTTTTTACCTCCTCTTTCAATCTACAATTTTGTATTTATCTCTTATAATTTTAGCGTTCGGCGGATTATACTGGATTCTTATTGTTTTCGTATTTCTCTCGAACCGGACAAGACTTGTTGTTTTTCTGCTTCTCTGCATTTTTATCATCGAAGAGTGCACCTTTGGAGATAAATTTTTATCCATCTTATTATCTTTTCTTACATAGATTTTCCTGATAGATTTCTTCCAACCCAGACCCAAAAAATGAAAAACAAATTCTTCATTTTTTCCGATTGTCGTATAACTCTTTAACAAATCCTTCTTGAACTTAATTTTGGTCTTATATTTCTTTGAATGCTCTATAAGCTTATCCACCATAAATTGAAGAGAAATTTTGCCCAAGGCATCTTCCTTATAACTTCCGCCAACATCCGAATGTACCCCGGGAAACCAGACTTCTTCAACTATACCAGGCTTATAATTCATCAATGTGGGTATGTAGGCATTTCTTGTCTCATCCAGACAAACGCAATGCACAGCTTTTTTAACGTGCTTTCTAACACGCATGTTCTTAAAAAGATTCAACCTTTGTAAGGGCAACCCCAGAATATTTACAGGGATACCAAAAGCCCCCACAGTATCCCATACACCAAGGAATTCGACATCAACGTCCTGCCTTTTACCGCTTGAAATATAACGCACGAATCTGTCTTCGATGTTTCTTGTTGCTCTATTGGCAAAAGGTTTCCATGTTACTTTAATATTTTCCGGAATACCTTCTTCGTAAAGCTGATTCGCGAGTATTCTGGCACTCGCTGCTCCTCTACTGAATCCAAAAATGTGAATTCTGTCTCCCTTATGATATTCTCTTACAACCGTCGCATAGGCTTCATCTCTAATTCTTTTTTCATCTCTTCCTGTACCTCCGCATATATACCTTCCAAAAAATCCGTAATCATCATCATTTCCAATGCCTCTAAAATATCTTGAAATTTGTTTCGGAGAATCTTCCTTCAAAGATTTGTAGAGTTTAACAACATTAGTGACAAGTCCGCTACACTGTTTTCCGTTTTCATCATTCCATGTCCCATCCATAAATATGAAAACATTCCTTTCCCTGGTCTTGGCATCGAAATCTTTCTTGTATTCTTTTTCTATCCTCACTTTCTATCCCCTCCTTTACTTAATATTTACTTTATAATGTTTAATCTTCCTCATCCCAGTAATGATGTGGTTGCCCTTTGTTTATCCATTCCTCAAGACCCATAGCTTTGATCTCTTTTAAATTTTTTAGCATGGCTTCATAATGAAGCCCCTCCATAATTGATTTAAGTTTTTCACAAACTTCAAAATCGCCACACTCATAACATGCAAAAAAACCCTTACTTCTACAGCATTTTCTAACTTCACAGGCTACATTATCGTCCTTCCTTTCCCTGCAAACCATCGGACACCTTAAACTTGCCATAAAAACTATTCTATCAAAAATTTTATCATAGTCTTTAAGTTGATCGGTAAGAATACATTTGGCCGATTTCTCGAATTTATATTTCTCCAGCACTGCTTTAAAATCCTCTGCGGCATCGGCAATCACACCAGTATGACCCAGACAATCACCGCAATAAAAACCACAGTATGCAAGTGATTCTTTTCTTATCTTATCTACCTTACCACATTTAGCCATTGAATTTTAAACTCCTACTTCTTAATTTTATTCATAATATTCATAAATCTTGTATTGCTTATCGGGTGGTCTGCAATAACTTTTCCGTCATATATAATACAGAATGTTCCGAATGGACGTGGAGCCTCCTGCGCTTCTTTATAATTTTTAAGTTTTACTAAATTCGGTTTTATACCGTATGTGTTTTGGGAAGTCTCTACTATTTCTTTGACATTTTTTACAGAATAAGGACACTGATCTGCTCTAATTATAGTTAAACCCTTACCGTACAAATTCAGTTTTTCCTCCCGGTTACTCTTGAAATGCGGCGTTGGTGCTTTTTTATTGATTTTTTTCACAAGTAACTCAAAATCAGGTAGTGATTTATCCACAATTTCAAATGAATTTTTCAAAAAGAATTCATTTCCAACCATAAATGGACCCTTACGGGTCACAACAGCTACTCCATACATATTTTCACTTTTAGCATCCCTAAAACATTCCTCCAATAACATTGTAGCGTATCCTTTATTCTTATAAGCCTTTTTAAACCCTACAAAAACACAATGGATAAACATATAGCCGGCTGCCTCGACCGGTCTCCAGCAATATTCTCCGGGTATGTATTCAATCATTCCCTGGTTTTTATCTTTATCCGAATACAAAGTTTTTATTTTCAGACCTTCGGCAAAACGTTTTTTCAACCATCCAACTTTTTCCGGGAATCCCGGGGTATTAATGTTTTTATAACCACAAACTCCGATCCTAAGAATATTGTCTGAATTCGTATCAATGACTTTTATTTCTTCCATTTGAATTTCCCCTTTTCATGTTCTAAGTTTATTTTTTTATTCTAAGCAATAATCAAAGTCATGTCAAGTCACAGAAATTACCTTTTAAAAGCACATAAATTAAGAATAGGTGTTGTGTGGTTTTGTACTCTTTGTGTTCTTTGTGGTTCAAAAAAATGCTTGCACACAAATAAGAAAATGTGTTGACAATATTTAATCATAAATTATAATCAAATAAATGAAAAGCATAGGACTTACAGGTGTAATTGTAAATAAAGTTTGCGGATTCGGTAAAGAAAGAGAGCGGCCTCAAAAAATAGGCGTCGATGTTTATCTCGAAACTGATTTCAAAAATGTTGCAGAAGAAGATGACCCATCGTTCGGAATTGATTTTAGAACTATTTATACCTTAATAAGGACAGGTTTAGAAGGGGAAATTTACACTCTTGAAAAGGCGGCACTTTCAATCTGGGAACAAATGAAAAGTCTTGATAATGTCGGGAAAGTCAAAATCACGGTTAAAAAAATCAATCCTCCTTTTCAAGATAAAGTAAAAGATTCCTGGGTCACAATAGAAGAATAATGAAATGACAAAAGCATATCTTTCTCTTGGCTCAAACATAGGTGATAAGGAAACAAATCTACTGAAAACGTTCATACAGATTTCAAAACTGGGAGAAGTGAAAGGATCACATTTATACAGAACAGAACCCTGGGGTAGGGACGACATACCGGAATTTTTAAATGCATGCGTATACATAAAGACTGGGTTGAACATAAAAAACCTCTTTCATGCCTTGCGTTCTATTGAAGACAAAATGGGAAGAAAAAGAAAAGAAAAATGGGGGGCTAGAATTATCGACATTGACATATTGCTCTCGGAGCAATTAATATTCGTAAGCCCCGAGCTAAACGTTCCCCACCCTTACCTTCAGATACGAAACTTTTACCTTAAACCACTTTCCGAAATAACAAAAGAAGAGATAGAACCGGTTAGTGGAGAAAAAATTAAAACTCTGCTGGAAAATTGTCCAGATAAAAAAAGAGTATGGAAAACTGGGAATATATTGCAATTGAAGGCGTAATAGGTGTAGGAAAGACAACTCTGGCAAAGTTCCTTTCTCAAGAGTACAATGCAAAGGCATTACTCGAAGACATTGATGGAAATCCCTTCCTTCCTCAATTTTACGAGGATCCGGAAAGATACGCTTTCCCGACTCAAATTTTTTTTCTTCTTTCCCGGTACAACGAACTTAGAAATCTAACGAATAGAGAGCTTTTTACCAGAAAGATCATTTCCGATTATACTTTTGATAAGGACAGGATATTCGCATTTATAAATCTTGAGAAGAGAGAGAAAAGTCTATATGAGAAAATTTACAATCTTCTTGATAAAGATATTATAAAACCGAATCTTGTAATCTATCTTCAGGCAAGCCTTGATACTTTAATGGAAAGAATAAAGGGTAGAGGAAGAAGTTACGAAAGGAGAATAAAAGAAGATTATATAAAAATCCTTATTAGTTCGTACAACGAGTATTTTTTTCATTTCCAAAAAAGCCCGGTATTGATTTTAAATTCCAATGAATTTGATTTCTTAAGTGAGCCCTCTCACCTTAAGCTATTGAAAAAAGAAATTGCCTCGATAAAGACCGGAACACACTATTTATCTGTCGCTCAATGAAAATTTTCAGAACAATAAAAGAACAACAAAATTATTCTTTAAACGAGAAATACCGGAACGTTAAAATAGCTTTAGTGCCCACAATGGGATTTCTACACGGAGGTCATTTAAGCCTTATAGATAAGGCAAAAGAAAATGCGGATCAAATAATCGTATCCATTTTCGTTAATCCCACTCAATTTGGAGAAGGAGAGGATTATAAAGAATATCCAAGAGACGAAAGAAAAGATTTGGAACTCCTTAGAGAAAAAAATGTTGATGCAGTTTTTATACCCGAAACAGCCGAAATGTACCCGGAGGGTTTTAAAACTTTTTGTGAAGTCCGTGAACTTTCGAAGAAATACTGCGGAAAAAGCAGACCAGCTCATTTTCGGGGAGTGGCTACTGTGGTCTTAAAATTATTAAATATAACAAAACCGGATATCGCCGTTTTCGGAGAAAAAGATTATCAACAATACATCATAATAAAAACAATGACTGAAGATCTGAATTTGCCGATAGAAATTATTCCGTCCCCAATTATAAGAGAAAAAGATGGTCTGGCTGTTAGCTCAAGAAATATTTACCTGGCAAAGGAAGAAAGAAATGAAGCCACTATTATATATGAATCTCTAATTATGGCAAAAAAAATGGTTGATAAAGGTAAATACAGAGTAAATTTATTAAGGGAAAAAATGAATGAATTGATAAAACCGAAAAGTCATGTACATATAGACTACATTGAATTTGTTAATCCCCAGACTCTGAAAAAAGTTGAAAAAGTAGAAAACCCAACTAGAATTTTAATCGCGGTATGGATAGGTAAGGCGAGATTAATAGATAATATGGAAGTAAGACCGAAGCGGCAAAGCCGCTAAAATGTAAAAATTAAATATCAAAATGGAAAATGGATTTAAAAAAGAAAAAGATTAACCACAGAGGACACAGAGAAATAATTGTGTTAAAAAAGAAAAAACCACTGAGAACACAGAGAAAAAAAGAAAATAAAAACTCTGTGATCTCTGTGTTAAAGAAATCCTGGGTGAAAAGGTGGGCTCTGTGTTTTTTATTGATTTTGCTTTTTGATTTTTAATATTTAATTTACTATATGGCTACTTTAGAGAAAAAGATTCATAGAGGATTAAAAATATTTATAGCTCTCGTCATTCTAACAATGTTAGCCCTGCTGATCTTCGCAGATCCTGATCCGGGAAAAAAATTCAGTTTCCACATTATTCAAAAAATCACATACGCTTTCAAGAGAATGAATCCACTCTATTTTGTTTTTGCTTTGATTTTTTGGGTTGTTTACACTGCCCTTGACGCTTTCAGGGTTTTGCTTTTATGTGAGGGTGTAACCGGAAAATGGGTCAGCATGAAAACCTGTTTTGAGGTTATTTTGACCGGGGCATTCCTTGCCGCGGTAACTCCTTTTCAAACAGGCGGACTCCCTGTACAATTATATCTACTAAAAAGGGATGGGGTTTCATACGGAAAAGGTACCCTTATTATTCTGCTTAGAGCTATTTTTTTTTCAATAATGATGCTTATACTTCTACCTTTTCTTTTTCCTATTCTTACAAATGAATATGAAGCGACTTCCATAAAAATATTGTCAAAATACAGTCTTATTGTTTATCCTATTATAGTATTAATTATAACGTTCGCACTTATTAAACCTGATATTATCAAACGTTTTATGTACAAATTAACATTAATAAAAAGGAAAAGAAATAAAGCGACAAGGATAGTTTTTAAGATTTTCAGAGAATTACAGGAGATGAAGGATGGATTTTGGTATTTTGTAAAAAACAGAAAAACACTTTCTGTGATAAGCTTTTTTATGACGTTTCTAACCTATATTCCATTTTTCTTTATTGCTCCTTTACTTCTTAAAGGATTAGGGCTAGACGTATCATTCGTAAAAATAGCTTTTCTGCAGGTAGTAGTAATCTTATTTACTTTCTTCTCTCCTACACCCGGAGCCACAGGTGTATGTGAAGGGGTTTTTGCCATAATGTTCAAGGGGATAGTCAAAAGAAGCTTACTGGGCGTATTTACAATATTGTGGAGGTTTTTCACCTTTTATCTTTCTGCTATTGTGGGTGGAATTATGACTTTGGATGTCTTAAAATTGGGGGACGTAGAAATTGACGAAGAAGGAATTTAGCAAAAAGAATCTGTGGAGAGGAATCAGGTTATTTCTTTTCTTGTCTATTGCAGCTGCAGCAATAATACTATTTTTAACAGTAAGCGAAGAAACAATAGAACAGTTAAAACTAATATCTCCTTTATTTCTAATTTTAACTTTTCTTTCTACGTCTCTCAGATTCATATTTGATATATGGAGACTCAGATACATTACAGGAGCTCTGGGAAAAGAGATGACATGGAAAGGAGCTTTTTATTTTACGATGGGAGGATTGTCTTTCGGGGCAATTACCCCTATGCAGGTTGGAGGAATACCTTTTCAGCTTTATGTATGCTGGAAAGAAAAAATATCACTTCCTGAAGGAACTGCTGCTGTATTTAGCCGCGGACTTCTTTCCGCGCTCGTTCTTCCATTTCTAATACCTTTTATTTACTATTATAGACAGTACATGACTTCTGGAATAATGAATGCGATTGTTAAGTACTTAATAATATTTTATGGAATGTTTGCTTTAGTTTTTGTTTTCTTATTAACTCAAACTTCCTGGTTAAAACGTAAATTTGGCAATAAAGTAAAGGGTATTGTAACTTTTAAAGAAGTTTTTACCAATCAATTTATGAAAAGAAAAAAAATCTTCCTTAAAGCATATATTACCACTTTCTTCTCTTTGAGTTTCTACTTCCTGACAGCTCCTCTTTTAATCAAAGGGTTGGGAATCAAAGCGCCCTTTTTTGAGGCTACTATTCTACAGATAATAATGACATACGCCGTAAATTTTCTGCCTACACCAGCAGCAAGCGGTCTTGCAGAGGTAGGCGCAATGGGAGTATTTAGTCACTTGATGCCGAAATCTATCTTGGGTGTTTATGTAATTTTGTGGAGATTTTTTACCACCTATCTGGGAATATTTGTAGGGATGCTCGCCATTTCTAAGTTTATTACGGAAAAACGGAAATAAATAAATAAATCTAAGTGTTATAATGTTAGAAAGTTAGGAGGTTGGGAGGTGAAAAGTAAAAAAATTTAGTATTTCTAGTTTGTTTCGTGGTTAAATAAATTATTTTTTCTTTGTGCTCTTTGTGTGCTTTGTGGTTCAATATTTTATGGTGGGGTGGAACTTGACTTAGATTAAATCTCTTTTATATTAATGTTATGAAAAAATTGCTATTGTTAATCGATGGATCATCCCTTGCGTACCGCTCTTATTACGCCTTTATTAAAAATCCTTTAAAAACGTCCAAAGGTGAACCGACTTCAGCAATTTTTGGTTTTGCCAGGAGTCTAAAAAAACTCTCAGACGAGCTTAACCCCGACTACGCAGCAGTTTGTTTCGATCTTCCAGGTCCGACTTTCAGAGACGAGAAATTTCAGGATTATAAAGCAAAAAGGAAGGAAACTCCCGAAGAACTTGTAACGCAACTTCCGCATATAAACAATTTATGTGAGTCGGCAGGGTTCTCTGTCATTAGCAAGAAGGGATATGAAGCAGACGATATAATCGCTACCCTTGCGGGAGAAGCCGAAAAAGCAAACGTAGAAACGGTAATATTTACTCTGGACAAAGATTTAATGCAGCTTGTCTCAGATAACGTCAAAGTACTAAACATGCACAGATCAGGAGTGGAATGGTACGATAAAGCTAAAGTTGAAGAAAAATTTGGGATCCCTCCCGAGAAAATAAATGATTTTCTTGCTCTCACGGGAGATTCATCGGATAATATACCGGGAGTCAAGGGAATCGGAAAGAAAACGGCGGCAAAACTGTTAAACAAATTTAATTCTATTGAAAATATATTTTCAAATATAGATCAGATTCCAAATACCAGTATAAAAGATAAGATTATGGGTAAGGAAAAAGAAGCAGAGCGATGGAAAGAATTAACCCGACTGGAAAATCATGTACCTATCAAAGAAGACCTGACGGATCTTAAGTATAAAGGTGTGAATTCGAAAAAATTAAAAAATTTACTAAAGCATTTTGAATTCTATTCACTAATAGAAGAATGGCTTGGAAAAGAAAAAAACTCCCAGGAATTCAATATAGTTAATCTAATCGAAGCTAAAGAAGGACAACCAATATATATATATTACAACGAGGATCAATCTTTTATTTCTGTAGAAAACGACGTTGAAGTTATAGAAAAAGATAAACTAAGGTTAAGGCTTACTGACTTTGAAAAAAATTCCTTTGTTTTAGAAGATGCTAAAAAATTTGCACATTTAATCGGCTTTTATCCTAAGAACAAAGTTTTCGATCTTTCTATTATGCATTATTTGCTTTATCCAAACAGGAAGAATCACTCACTTTCGAGAATACTTCTGGAACAAGGAATTACTCCGGGAAAACCTGAATCAATATCTATTTTGATGAAAGGAGTTTATGAAAGGCTGCTTGATGAATTGAAGAAAAACAACCTTTTAAAAGTTTATAATGAAATTGAAGAACCGCTAATTTCTATTCTTTATGAAATAGAGAATCATGGATTGTTGATTGACAAGGATTTATTAGACGAATTAAAGGATTCTATAGAAAAAGAACTTGAAACAATTGAAGAAAAAATATATAAACTTGCAGGAAGCGAGTTTAATTTACGTTCCCCTAAACAACTGAGTGAGATTTTATTCCTTAAGCTTAAACTGCCTCCTGTAAAAAAGACAAAAACGGGTTTTTCGACTGATTTTGAAGTGCTCAAAGCTCTGTCTAAAAAACATCCTATAATACCCGAATTAATTGATTTCAGGGAATCAGATAAACTCCTTGCCGCTTATGTTATTCCCTTAATAAATTGTATAGATAAAGCAAGTGGCAGAATACATCATGAATTCCAGCAATCGGTTGCGGCTACAGGAAGGCTAACTACTACAGCACCAAACCTTCAGACATTGCCTGTAAGAACAGAAAAGGGAAGAAAAATCAGGGAATCGGTTATTGCTCCACAGTACAATCAAATTCTCTCCTGCGATTACTCACAGATCGAACTGCGAATTCTTGCCTACATTTCAAACGATCAAAAATTAATAAATGATTTTGAAAATAACCTTGATATACATCTACAGACTGCCTGCAGGATTTTCGGCGTTGAAACTGGCGAGGTCACGTTGGAAATGAGAAGAAAAGCAAAAGCAGTGAATTTTGGTATCATCTACGGAATAAGCCCATTTGGCCTTTCCAGGCAACTTGAAATAACAAACACGGAGGCAAGCAGTATTATAGAAAAATATTACAATAACCATCCTGGAGTAGAAAGATGGCAAAAAGGAACTATTGACGAGGCAATGAATTCAGGATTCGTAAAGACAATTTACGGAAGGAAGAGACTAATACCGGAGTTAAAAAGCCTGAGGGAAATAGAGTACGGGAAGAGAATAGCTATAAATACACCCATACAGGGCAGCGCAGCCGATATAATAAAAA
>CAZQNI010000002.1:0-6342 GCA_964594255.1 uncultured bacterium
TTTTTCAATACTGGATTTATCATAAGTGAAATCATAACTACAATATAGCGTTCTCTAACGCACACGAATAACATAAATATTTTTTAGTTTTTGTGGTTGGGGGAAGGATTAATTTTACATTTTTATATGTCATTTTGATTTTTAAATTTTAATATTTTATTTTAGATGATTGGTGAAATAAGATATTTTTTGCAAAAAACAAAAAGTTGCTTGGCAGTGCTACGGGGTTTCGGGCTCAAATATTCAGGTCTTCGTACAATATTTTGTGATCTTTAGGGATAGATTTATACATTAGAAGACTGAGCTTTCTGATTTCCCATAGTGCTGCTTTACTGGTTCTTAATTTCAAAAAATTCCTGAAACTGCGTGCGTTCAGTGTCATAACTAATTCCGTTTTGAAGGATTCGGGAAGAAGGTATTTTATTAAATCGTTGGAAAGTTTATATTTTGATAAAAATAATAATATATGTTTTAAGTTTTGGGCAGTTGTTTCATAGAATTTTTTCAAAACCTCATCTGGTAATTCAGGGACGACGCAATATCTATCCACAATTTTTTTAGATCCGGCAGGGCTTTTTGCCTTTTCTATATCTTTATCTTTAGTCAGGTCTTTTAAGGTGTATCTTGTTGAGCGTACCGTATAGCTTGCCATCCTGTGACGTACAAGTTCCTGAAGTAATGCACGGGAAACCCCTTCTATCTTGAAAGTATAACTGCAATGTTCGAAAATTGAAGTATGTTTCCATTTTATTAAATTTCGTATTAGTTTTTTGTCCTTTTGTCCCATGTTGTCCGATGCTGAACCGTGGGAAGTCCTTGCCGCTGTTATGCATTTTTTTATCGAATCTGAATCTATTAAGGTAACTTTCATTATTTTTATTATATGAGGAATATGGATAAATTCAAGTAGCCACAAAGACACACAAAATAGTCATGAGTCATGAGTCTTGAGTCGTTAGTCAAAACAAAACCCATCCCACAATACCCAAATTAATTAGCCACGGATAAACACGGATTTACACTGGGTTACCCAACCACAACCTACCTTTTTTTCTTTTTTAACTACCCAACCACCTAACGACCCAGCTAAATATAAAAAACATTGACAAAGGTCTCTAAATATGGTATTCTCAAGAAATGGAATTATTATCTTTTGACGATTTGTTTAAATATTATGATGAAACGAGAATAATTCCTAAAAATATATTCTCAGAAGTAATTTCATTCATAACCAAAAAATTTCCTGTTAACAAGTATCCAAAAATATTTGAGCCTGGGATTGGTAACGGAAGAATAGCCATTCCGTTTGCGAAAAAAGGATACGATATTACCGGTATAGATATATCTCCAGTGATGTTGAATGACTTGCAAAATAAAATTAAAAGAGAAAAATCTAAAATAGTTATTAATGCGTACAAAGGAGATATTACAAATCTCCAATTTCCGGAAAAATCATTCAATATTTCATTAGCTGTACATTTATTCTATTTTGTTAAAGAATGGAAGAAAGCTTTAAAAGAATTAATTCGTGTGACTGAAAATTATATGGTACTAATAAATACAGGATATGGAATGGAAATACCGGAATTGAATGAAAAATATAAGAATTATGCTAAAAAATACGGTTTTCCCATTTTACCTATTGGAGTGAGGAGTACTGAAGAGGTTTTGAAATATGCAAAAAAATCTGGTTGTTCTTATGAAACTCTTGTGGATAGATGGATTTGGGTCTCAAAAAATGATGTAGGAAAGGCCTTATTTTATTTGAAAAATAGAGCTTATTCTTTCACGAGTTTTGTGCCAAACGAAATACATGAAAAAATAATTGTTCAACTTGAAAAAGAATATAGAAAGAAAGAAATTATTGAGGTAGAAAACAGAATAAAAATGAATATAATAAGTCTACATGACAGTTAAGGAAAAAATAAATGAATTATAATATCGATTATGATAATATTTCGGAAAATTATTCTATATATAGAAAGGCAAGCCCTACTGTAGTCAATCATATTTTAGAAAACATAAAAAATAAGAGTATCGAAAAAATTTTGGAAGTAGGGTGTGGTACTGCCGATTATTTGTACGCTTTAAGCCAAAAGTCAAAATGTGATTCTTACGGCTTTGATAATTCCGAGAGCATGATAAATGAGGCGAATAAAAAAAATCCGGGCTTAAATTTGAGTATTAATGATCTACATAATGTCTTTGATTATAATGATGATTTTTTCGATTTAGTATATTCAATTGATGTAATTCATTATGTAAAAGATTTAAACCATTATTTTGAAGAATGTAATCGAGTCTTAAATAAATGTGGTATTGTATTAATAATAACAGATTCCCAGGAAGATTTAGAAAACAGAACAATTACAAAATATTTTCCTGAGTCATTGGAAATCGAGAAGAAAAGATATCCGGGCGCTTATAAAATAGTAAAAAATATGAAAGATAATAGGTTTAAAGGGATTGAGATAACCCATACGGAAAAAGAGTATAAAATGAATGATAAAGTTTTTCAAAAATTTAGAAACAAGGCTTTTTCGACAATAAGATTAATAAGTGAAGAAACTTTTGAGAAAGGAATAAAAAAAATGGAAGAAGATATGGAAAAAAATAAATGCCTTGTCAAGGAGCTATATACCTATATCTGGGGAGTTAAATAGTTTTTTGAGATTTAGAAGTTAGTTCGTTGTTCCTAGTTCGTAGTTCGTTGTTAAAATCGGTTTGTCGTCTGTGGTCATCAGTTTTATAGATTAACAGATTAAAATCTCAGTGTTCTCTGTGGTTAAATTAAGCAAATGAAAAAGGTGGGGTGTAGTTGGGTAAATCCGTGTTTATCTGTGGCTAATTAATTTGGGGTGGTGTAGGGTAATTAAAATCCTATAAATCTGCGTTAATCCGCGTCCTATTATCTTCGTGTCTTCGTGCCTGGCTCTTATCCTTTTTCCAAACGGACTGCATGATACAGGGAAGCGAAAGCGATATATAGCCACATCATAGATATAAATACACCTACAAAAAAACAAATGTACCCTGCAAGAACAATTGGAAAAGCGAGTAATCCCATACCAAATACCGTCCAGGCGTGTCCGTCCGTCATATTCCAGCTTTCTTTTATTGCATCTATTGCAGTCATTTTTTTATCGATAACTATATATGGGACGAATATAAGCTTACATGCGAAAATAATGCCGGGGATAATAAAGAAAAGTGTTCCAAATCCTACTATAAGAGTTGTAAGAAATCCGGCAAGGACTACATTCCAGTAATCCTTGAAAGGTAAAAACATTTCTTTTATTTCAAGTTTTTCCCCTCTGGATGCCTTAAGATTTGCATAAGATAATCCGAATTGTAAGGGTTTAATTACAAAAAACATAAATGCTGAGGATAAAATAATTGCGATTCCAATAAATATGAACAGAAGAATCGGTAAATCTGGTTGACCTTCGAAAAAAGCCATAAAATACATCGGGATATAAAAAATACCCATAAATTGTGATGTAAAATTAAATATAAGAAATATTACAAATAGCTCAAGAAAATTTTTCCATAGCTGCCTCCACCCATGACCATAACATTCAAAAACACCGGGTACTAAACTATATTCTTCGACTTTATTTACTGCTAAATTTTTATCGTCCATAACACCTCCTTAATTATTCCGATTGTAATAATTGGCAACAATAATGTCAATAGATTCATGTATGATCTAATCAAATGGTTGTATTAAGACTTTGGATTTGAAATTCGGAATTTAGAGCTTAGAAAAAGAAAAGACTTTGTGTTCTTTGTGATCTTTGTGGTTCAGGATTGGGAAGAGAGGGGTTTCCATCTTGACAGTAGATATAATTATAAGTATCTTGCTTAATAATGTGGAATTTTAAGAATTGTGCACTAATTGTGGCTCATCCCGATGACGAAACCCTTTGGACTGGAGGTACTGTTCTTATTAATTCTAAATCGAACTGGGAAATAATTTCTTTATGCAGAAAAAGCGATACCGATAGGAGTCCGAAATTCTTTAAAGTGCTTAAAGAGTTGAATGCTATTGGAGATATCGGAGACCTTGATGACGGGGTCGAACAAATACCTCTTGAAATTCAAGAAGTTGAGGAAGTAATTCTGTCTCTTCTAAAAAGAAAAGAATATGATTGTATCATTACACACAACATTAAAGGTGAGTATATGAGACACAGGCGACACGAGGAAACCGGTGATGCAGTACTGTCTTTAATAGAGGAAGGAAAATTAATTGCGAGGGAGTTGAGGATGTTCGCGTATGAGGATGGCCGGAAAAAGTATTTACCGCGGGCAATCGATAGTGCAGATACGTTTATGGCGCTTCCGGAAGGAATCTGGAATAGAAAATTCAAAATTATTACGGATATATATGGTTTTTCCTTTGATAGCTGGGAAGCAAAAACAACCCCAAAAGCTGAAGCTTTTTGGTGTTTTAGATCAGCGAAAGAAGTCAGGAGAAAACTTATATCAAGGAGTAAAAAATTATGAAAGTACTTGTGATGTTTGATTATCCGGCATCTCCGGGCGGGCTTGCCACGCAGGGTGCACTTTTATACAGAGGTTTGACTGAAATGGGGATAGAAACTTATCCTGTAAATTACGAATCATACCAGGAAAAAGAATGGTATTACCGCTGGTTTAAGCCTGACATAGTCGTTGGAGTGGGGTATTGGGGGCATACTCCGGAACTTGTACTTCATCCGCAGAGATTCGGATGCTTAGCTGTTCCATGGTTGGTCGCAGACGGATACGTTGGAAGTTATCGGGAGATTCTCGATGCGTTGCCTCTTATTTTAGTTACTTCCAAGTGGGTTAAAAAAGTTTATAAAAGAGATGGTTTGAGCGGTGAAAACATTAAAGTTCTAGCGGTAGGCTGCGATACCGATTCTTTTATACCCAGAAAAAAAAACGATCCTAAAGTTATTGCCGTTCGAGAATCTCTTGGAGTAACTCCTGAAGAGTTAATGATTCTGACAGTTGGAGGGGATGCGACTTCTAAAGGTGCCCATGAAGTAATGCAGGCTTTAGCAATCAACGAACCGAAAGCACCTTCCTGGAAATATGTTTGCAAAGTTTGGCCACAACCGAGAACGGAAGCTCAGAATCTTATTGATATGCAGCTTGCGGCACGACTTGGTATTGCTAAGAAAGTTATTTACGCTTCTAACGTGATTTCGAGAAATTTTATGCCCTATCTTTTGGATGCCTGCGATATATATGCGGCACCTTCCCGGTTAGAAGGTTTCGGAATGACTCAAATAGAAGCTGCGTCTTGCTGTAAACCGGTTATAGGGATTAAAGCAATGGGAATGCTGGATACTATGGTTCATGGTGAAAACGCTTTTCTTGCCGGAGTAGCACAGGAGATTAGAATTAAAGAGATGTATCTTGGAGATTACCCGGAAGATAAACAGGCGCAAAGAGTTATTTTTAAAAGACCGAGAGCGGTTGACTTTAGGGCGAGCGTCCATGATATTGCTAATTATATGATGGATCTGATGGAAAATGATGAGTTGAGAAGGAAAATGGGTGAGGCAGGAAGGAAAAGGATGGTTGAGCTTTTTGATTATAGAGTTGTGGCTAAGAAGTTTGTGAAAATAGTTTCGGAAAAACTTGGAATGTCATGAGATGATTGATTATAATAGATATCTAATTGCACAGGCAAAAGAAGCAGCAATAGAAGTTTTACTGCAGAATGCAAAGGGTCCATACAATGGATTACCCAGGACAGCAAGATGGGGATATCCTGAAGCTTATACTCGGGACCTAATGATATCTTCTTTAGGTATTCTAACTTCAGCCAACAAAAAATTAATTGGAGTCCTGCGTAAAGTTCTCAAAGAACTTGCAAGGAGTCAAACCAAACTTGGACACATACCCTCTCTTGTTGATGACGCAGAAGATAGAGGAGCAAGTGACAGCACGCCGTTATTTTTAATGGCAACTGCTATTTTCAGGAAAGCAACAGGTGAAAAAGATTTTCTTGCCGGTGCCGTAGAAAAGGCAATGAAATGGATGGAATATCAGAGTCCCGGGGACAGAGTTATCGTTGCGCAACTACCTACAAGTGATTGGAGAGACGAGCTATGGGTTCTGGGTTACGGACTTTTTGTAAACACTATTGTTTATAGTTATTTAAAACTTCTTGGGAATCATAAAAGAGCTGAAATATTAAAAGACTTAATGGAGAAGTTTACTATTAAAAGACCAAGAAAAAAGGGTAGAGTTCTGGAAGGCTTAGTTTTACACCATAAACCATATTATGCTCTCTGGTCATATAAAGTATACGGAAGTGAGAGGTTTGATCTTTTAGGTAACAGT
>CAZQNI010000002.1:6442-22956 GCA_964594255.1 uncultured bacterium
TCTCTGGTCATATAAAGTATACGGAAGTGAGAGGTTTGATCTTTTAGGTAACAGTTTTGCAATTCTTAGTGGAATGTGTTCTTTAACAAGAGCCAATGCAATTATTTCTTGGGTTGAGAAAGAGATAAAATTGTTGCAAGAAGAACATCTTTTAGCGGTTGATTTGCCTCCGAATTTATTCCCTTTTATATATCCCAGTAACCCTGATTGGATGCCGAGGTATGCAAAGTATAACAATCCCGGAGAGTATCATAACGGTGGAATCTGGCCTTTTGCGTGCGGTTTCTACATAGCTGCTTTAGTCGCAGCAGGTAAATACGAAATTGCGGAGCAGAAACTTGTAGCTTTAACTGAATTGGTGAAAATATCGCGCAGAAAAAAACTGAAATTCGGTTTCAATGAGTGGATAAAAGCTCAAAACGGAACACCAATGGGACAGGATTGGCAAAGCTGGTCTGCTGCAATGTATCTTTACACAGCCACCTGCGTTGAAACCAAAAGAACCCCTTTTTTCGAGAAAATTAGAAAATAATACCTTCAAACTCGTCAAGCATGCTGAAGCCTTATATAAATTCCTGACAGAATGAGGTAGAGTTGAATGCTGAGTGCAGGCAGATGTATTCTGCTTGCCTCGAATGCATTGATTTTTAATAGTTTATTTTAGTTTAATTATAATATTTTAAGTTAAGCAATATCAGATGCTTATACTTGCAAAATTAAACTTTTTTTTAAATTAGAAACAGGTATATGGGGGTGGAGCACTATTTGACAATTCGACTATTCGGCGATTTAACTAATCAACTTTTACAGTTGATTTTCGGTTTCTTTTACGACTGCCTTGCTTTTCCCCTTATGAAACTCAATATTAATTAAATCTTTCTTCTTGAGTTTTGACGAATCTTTAATAATTTTATTGTCTTTTCTGGTTATTGAATAACCCCTAGCGAGAGTCTTTTTGTATGAAGTTGCCTGTAGAATATTTTCAAGTCCTTTAATTTTTTCTTTATTGTTGCTTATTTTTGATCTAATTTCTTTGGTTAGTTTATCGTAGAGATGGTCGAGTTGTTGTTCTTTTAATTCGAAAATAGATAGTGGACGTCTTATCGCGTAGCTTTTTTCTATTGTTTTTATACGTAGTAAATAAGTTTTGACCCTTTGGGAAATAGATTTTATAATTTTATATCTAATGCTCTCTAATATGTTGTTTATTTCTTTCATATCCGGTACGGCGAGTTCGCCTGCTTCTGTGGGCGTTGCGGCTCTTCTGTCGGCAACAAAATCGGCTATAGAGAAGTCTCTTTCGTGTCCAACGGCAGAAATAATGGGTATTTTGCACTTAAATATGGCTTCGGCTACTCTTTCGTCATTAAAAGCCCATAAATCCTCAATAGACCCGCCTCCTCTTGTTAGAATCAAGGTATCTACCCCTCCAAATGCTTCAAACTCTTCTATTGCGCTTATTATGTCAGCCGGGGCATCATTTCCCTGAACAATTGTTGGTCTAATGATAACATTTATGCCCGGAAAACGTTTCTTAATTATTTTAAGGACATCTCTAACTGCAGCTCCTTCTGCTGATGTGACAATACCGATTTTTTCCGGAAAATAGGGGATGAGCTTTTTATTCTTTTCATCAAAAAACCCTTTTTTTTCTAATTTTTCTTTAATTTCTTGAAATTTTAGGTAAAATTGGCCAAGTTCTCCCGGCAAAACTTTTTCTCCTATTATTTGATACTGGCTTGACCCTTCCCATATATCGATTCTACCGTATATCTGGAATATTCTACCTTCTTGTAGTTTAAACTCCAATTTGCTGGCTTCTCTCCTGAATATTACCCCTCTAATTACTGCATTTTCGTCTTTAAGGGAGAAATAAATGTGTCCGGAATTATGATATGTAAGATTGCTGACCTCACCCTGAACCCAAACCGAACCTATATTGGATATCTGCTTTCTTATTGTGGAAGTTATTTCACTTACAGAATAAATAAGCATGACCGCTGTCCGCTAACCGCCATCCGCTTGCCGCAGATTTTTTCTTCTAAAGAATGGGGGGCAGAGTATAAAGCGGTCAGCCGTAAGCGGTAAGCCGAGAGCGATGCTAAGATTGTAAGATTTGGCTTCTTTTTTCACAATTTATACAAATTCGACAGTAACATCGCGGTTGTAATACTTCCCACACCTCCTGGAACAGGTGTTATTGCCTTTGCTTTCTTTTCGACGGACTCAAAATGCACGTCTCCGACCATTTTTCCGTTTTTTTCATTTGTGCCTACGTCTATTACTATTGCTCCTTCTTTTACGAATTTATCGTTCACGAACTCCGCCTTGCCTATGGCAACTATTAAAATATCCGCTTTTTTACAAATATTTTTTATTTCTTTTGTTTTGGAATGACATACTGTAACAGTGGCATTTCCAAGGGGAGCTTTTCTTAGCAGTAAATTGGCAAGCGGTTTGCCTACCACGTTACTTCTCCCGATTATTACAGTCTCTTTTCCTGTGGGATCTATATCATAGTATTTCATTAGTTCCAGAACTGCTCCTGGAGTTGAAGGGATTATAGCAGGATTACCCATTAGTAATTTTCCCAGATTATATGGATGCATTCCTTCAACATCCAGATCTTTCCCTATTATCTCTATTAAATCAATAATATTTATGTTTTTGGGTAAGGGTTCCATTATTAGTATCCCGTTGACTCTTTTTGATTCGGCCATTTCCTTAAGGGATTTTTTTACTTCTTCTTCGCTGGTACCTTTTTCTAATTCCAATGTTTCGACAGATATTCCCACTGTATCAGCAGTTTTAGTAATACTTCTAATATAATAAGTACTTCCGGGATTATAGCCAATTCTTAATATACCAAGTTTTCTTTCTTGTTTTATTATTTCAAGTTTTTCTAAAATACTTTCTGCTACTACCTTGCCTTTAAGAATTTTCTCCAATTTCTATCCTCCTTATTGATTTTGCCTTACCGGTGGACTCATTAATTTCTATTTCTACCGCATTCATTCTTACGTCATTTTTTGCGAGTTTAAATGACTGTTTTTTATCACCCATAAATTTCTTTATTATAGGTTTTGCCTGCATGCCGATGACCGAATCAAAGGCTCCGGTCATACCAACATCTGTGATGTAGGCAGTACCGCTGGATGAGATTATTTCATCAGCTGTCTGAACGTGTGTATGAGTACCTATAAGCGCTGAAATTTTTCCGTCCAAAAAGTATCTCATTGCGATTTTTTCTGCGGTCGTTTCAGCATGTATATCTATTATTATTATAGGGGTAATTTCAAGCAAGTTTCTGACACATTTTTCTACTAATTTAAAAGGATTTTTTGTTTTAGGCTCCTTTGGCATAAAAGTTTGTCCCTGTATATTAATAAAAGCGACTTTTTGATTTTCTTTCTCTATAGTTATACACCCTTTGCCGGGAAAAGATTCTTCGTAATTTAAAGGTCGTATTACATACTCGAGCTTGAAGAGCTCTTCGAGTTCTTCTTTTCTATCGAAGATGTGGTTTCCTGTGGTTATTACGTCGCAGCCATACTTTTTTAATTTTGAAGCACTCTTCTTCGTTAAACCGAATCCTCCGGCTGCATTCTCTCCGTTTACGCATATCAAATCGTATTTTTTTTCTTTTTTGTAATCGGGGACGAATTTTGAAAGAATTCTAAGCCCCGGTTTGCCTACAACATCACCAATAAAGAGTAATCTCATTAATTACTACTCCTTTAAGTTAAGGAAATAAGGCTTTTAATTTTAATTACTGCGCATGATCTACAGCGCGGGTTTCTCTTATAACAGTGACTTTTATTTCTCCGGGATAACTTAAATTTTCTTCTATTTTCTTGGCAACTTTTGTTGCGATTTCTCTGGTTCCGTTATCAGAGATAGTTTCAGGCTGAACGATGACTCTAACTTCTCTTCCAGCCTGTATTGAGTAAACTTTTTTTATTCCGTTGAAAGAGGAAGCTATTTTTTCCAATTCTTCGACTCTTCTGATATAAGCTTCTAAGGTCTCTTTTCTTGCCCCTGGTCTTGCTCCTGAAATAGCGTCAGCTGCCTGTAAGAGAACAGCAAAGGGGGTTTCGGGTTCTACTTCTTCATGATGGGCGGCTATTGCGTTAATAATTACGGGTAATTCACCGTATTTTCTTGCCGCACTTGCCCCGATGTCTGCATGACTGCCCGAGTAATCCTGACTCATTCCTTTACCAATATCGTGTAATATGCCAGCTCTTTTTGCTGTTTCGATGTCCAGGCCCAATTCTCCGGCCATTGCTCCCATTAAGTAGGAAACTTCTTTTGAATGCTGTAGTACGTTTTGCCCATAGCTAGATCTAAATTTAAGTTTTCCTACCATTTTTACTAATTCATCCTTTATTTTTGATAGACCAAGTTCAAAAATTGTGGTTTCTCCTATCTCTAATATCCTGTCTTCGAGTTCTTTTTTTGTTTTTTCTACAATTTCTTCTATTCTGGCGGGATGTATACGACCATCTTTAACTAATTTTTCCAGAGAAATTTTGGCAATTTCGCGTTTTATAGGATCGAAACAGGATAAAGTTACTGCTTCAGGTGTATCATCGATTATCACTTCGATTCCCGTTGCCTTTTCAAAAGCCCTTATGTTTCTACCTTCTCTTCCGATTATTCTACCTTTCATATTCTCGGAGGGTAGAGATACTACAGAAACTGTAGATTCGGAGACGTTGTCAATCGCACATCTTTGAATGGCTTCGGTTATAATTTTCTGTGCAGTTCTTTTTGCTTTTTTGCTTGCTTCACTTATAATCTCATTTTCAATCTGTATGGCTTTGTTCTCAGATTCTTTTTTGACTTCTTCCAATATTATTTTTTGCGCTTCATCTTTGGTTAGCCTGGATATTGTTTCAAGCCTTTTGTTTGTTATTTCAACGAGGTCCGTGTATTTCTTTCGTTTTAACATTATTTCTTCTTTTTGTTCCTGTACTGCTTTTTCTCTGGACATCAGGTTCTTTTCTTTCTGTGATAGAAAACTACTTGTTTTTTTCTGTTCTTCGTCTTTTCTTTCTAATTCTTTTTCCCATCTATCCAGATGCCTTTTTTGAGCTCGAGTTTCTTCTATAAATTCTTTCTTCTGAGCTCTTTTTAGCTGATCCAATTTCTCGCGAGTTTTTTCTTCAATTTCTTTACTCTTCACTTGAGCATTTCTTATTAGCTTTTCAGCTTTTGTTTCTGCTGTTTGTATCTTTTTGTCAGTTTTAAATTTCTGAAGGAAATAGCCAGCAGCGAGAAAAACAGCTGATATTACTACATATAACACGATTATTATCGAATTCATTTGAAACCTCTCTTTTTATTTTTTCGAGAGGCAAAGGGAAAGAAGTATTATTCTAAATCGCCGACGTACCTTTTTAGTTTTTCAATCTCATCTGCAAGTGCGAAGTATTTATCTGCGATATTTAAAGCTGTCAATATTGCAATTGTATTTTCAGAAGAATATGGTTCTTCTTCTTTTATTTTTCTACCCAGTTCATCTACAAATGTTGCAATTTTTAATGCTTCTTCTGGATTTTTATCTGTAATGAAAGAATATTTATTTCCTAAGATTTTCACTTCTACTTCTTTTCCCACTTAAAGCCTCTTTTTTAGTTCTTCTTCTATTTTATTTATCAGTTTTATCGCTTCTTTTTTCTTTTCTTTTTCTTCTTTCAGTTCTTTGCCTAGTCGTTCATTTTCTTGTTTTAGTTTTTTCAGCGTTTTGATGCAATCTGTTATTATGTTTGATAGGTAGTCGAATTCTAAGTTGTTCATTCTCTTAAAACTGCTCCTATACTTTCCAGTTTTTTTGTTATCAATTTTATATCACCTTCTATTTCATCATCTGTTAGTGTTTTCTTTGGATTGTAAAACTCCAGACGAATTGTCATAGATTTTTTGTCTTTTCCGATTTTGTTTGCGTGATAAACATCTATAAGTTTAATACGCGCTTTTTGCCTGGTAGAATGATCCAATAAAGTTTGGATTTCTTCAAAAGGTGCGTTTTTTTCGATTATTATAGAAATGTCTCTTTTTAAAGGTGGAAATACACTTGTTTTTTTAAAACTTTTTTCTTTTTTTGAATTTATAAGTTTTTTCAAACTGAATTCTAAGCCGAAAACATTACCTTTACAAACTTCTTGATTGATTAGTCCGAACGTTCCGCAAACTTTTCCACCCGAAGCTACGCTTAGAGCTCTTTCTTTTATGAACAATGAATTTTTGCAGTCCTGGAATGCATAATCTAAGATTTTTATTTCTTCAAGAAAGGTTTCGACTACACCTTTTATATCGTAAAAATCCAATTCACGGTCATTCTCGTACCAATTTTTTAATGTATATCCTCCAATAACACCTCCTACATTTTCTTCTTCTTCTGTTCCTTTGGTGAATACTCTTCCGACTTCAAAAATTCGGACAATCTCTTCACCTCGGTTAAGATTTCTCTTTACGTTTTCAAGAAGACCCGGAATTAGACTGTTCCGTAGAATTCCTTTCTCACTCCACATAGGATTTTCAAGATAAATGGCTTCTGTTTTTTCCTGGGAAGACCAGTATGGTTCTATAAAAGGAATGTTAATCGCCTCCCAGAAACCCAGACGAACCATTATCTTCTTAATTTCAACAATTTCATTATTTTCTACCCAAACAGGTTTGTAATTCGAGTATCTGAATCTAAGAGGTATATTATCGTATCCGGCAAATCTTCCGATTTCTTCAATTAGATCTTCTTCTATTTTTAAATCATTCCTATGAGAAGGTATTGACACTTCTGATTTATCTCCTGTTTTGTTACTTACTGTAAACCCTAAGTTTTCCAAAATGCTTATGCTTCTTTTCTTTTCGATTGTCATCCCAAGAAGATCGTTTACTTTACTGTAAGAAAAGGGGATTTTTTTCGACAATTCTGGATTGGGATTTGTATCAACAATTTTCCCCATTATTTTTCCGTTTGCGTATTTTTCGAGAAGTTGTATAGCATAGTAAGCAGCGTAACCAACCATATACATATCAGCGATGCGCTCAAAGCGGTAGGAAGATTCAGTAGAAATTTTTAATCTTCTTGATGCTTCTCTTATTAGTGAAGGCTTAAAAAAAGCTGATTCAAGTACTATTTTTTCCGTATCTTCCGTTATTCCGGACTCTAAACCACCCATAATTCCAGCAATAGCAATAGGTCCGTTCGCATCCGCAATAATCAGGTCTTCTTTTGAAAGTTGTTTATCTTCTTCTTCCAAAGTTACTATCTTTTCGCCATTTTTTGCCCTTCTTACAATAATTCCCTGGCTAATTTTGTTGAAGTCAAATGCGTGTAGAGGCTGTCCGGTTTCTAACAAAACGTAGTTTGTAATATCTACTACATTGTTTAAAGGGCGAATACCGCATTTTTCCAGTCTCTCGGTAATAAAAGGAGGTGAACTGGAAATCTTGATATTATTTAAAGGGCTTGCGGTATATCTAGGACAGTCTTCTTTTGATTCAACTGTCACGTTTACTTTCTTATCTGTCTTTACCTTGGGAAACTTATATTCAATACGTTTTTTTAGTTTCTTTCCTGTTTTTGCCGCTATTTCTCTAGCCAGACCAATTACACTGAGTAGATCTCCTCTATTTGGAGTTATGTCTATTTTGAGAATCGTGTCTCCTGAGGTTTTCTCGACTTCTTCTACTTCTATTCCTATTCTAGCTAACACTTCTGCGAGCTCTTCAGGCATGTACTTTATATCTACCCATTCTGAGAGCCAATTATAATTTACTATCATCGAATTGTCTCAAGAACTGAAGTTCGTTTTGGAAGAATAATCTTATGTCATCAATATCATATTTTGTCATAGCGATTCTGTCGATACCCATTCCAAAAGCAAAGCCGTTAAACTCGCCATATCCAAGTGATTTTAAAATATTTGGGTGTACCATTCCTGCTCCCACTGTTTCAATCCTGCCTCTTTTCTTACAAACAGAGCACCCACTTCCTTTACAGAATGGGCACTGTATCCACATCTCCGCTGAAGGTTCAGTGAAAGGGAAATAACTCGGAAAAAATTCAGTTTTAACATCTTTTCCAAAGATCTTTTTAGCCAGTAAATCTAAAGTTCCGAAAAGATCAGCCATTGATATATTTTTATCTATCCAGAGACCCTCTATCTGCGTAAAAGTGGGGGAGTGGATAGGGTCAAAAGTATCTACTCTATAACATCTCCCGGGTGAAATTATTCTAAGAGGAGGAGAATGTTTTTCTAAGGTTCTAATCTGTACCGGAGAAGTGTGCGTTCGTAAGAGTCTTCCGTCTTTTAAATAAAATGTGTCATGCATATCTCTTGCAGGATGGTCTTTCGGAGTGTTCAAAGCTGTAAAATTATAGTATTCGGTCTCGATTTCCGGGCCGGTCACTACAGAGAATCCCATTTTAATAAAGATTTCCTGAACTTCCTGGGAAAGTATTGAAAGAGGATGTAATCCTCCAACAGCGGGTCTTCTACCTGGCAGGGAAAGATCAACCCAGGGAAGTGATTTATGTTTTTTTATCTCTTCCTTTTTTTCTTTGATTAATTCCGCAAGCTCATTTTTTAACTTATTTGCAAGTTTCCCGGCTTTTGGTCGTTCGCTAACCGGTAAGTTACCTATTGAGTGCAATACTTTTGTAAGTTCCCCCTTTTTTCCCAGATATTTGATTCTAATCGATTCAATCTCATCAATGGACGCCGCTTTTTGAATCTTAAGTTTTACTTCTTTCCCTAAGGATTCAAGATCCATTTACGCTCTCTTTTGCGGTTTTCACAATTTCCGAAAAAATTTCAGGTTCCTGGACAGCAATATCAGCAAGGATTTTCCTGTTCAATTTTATTTTAGACACAGAAAGACCGTGGATTAATTTACTGTAAGATATACCGTTTTGCCTAGCAGCAGCGTTTATTCTGGCAATCCATAGTCCCCTGAAATCTCTTTTTCTTCTTCTTCTGTCGCGATAAGAATTAATGAGTGCTCTCATTACAGCTTGCTTTGCTACTCTATAAGAGTTTTTTCTCTTGCTGAAAAAGCCTTTTGCCTGTTTTAATATTCTTTTCCGTCGTTTTCTTCTCTGTACTACACTTTTATGTCTTGACATTAAAGCCTCCTTAGTGCAGAAGTTTCTTTACTCTTTTTTTATCTGCTGTTGATAAAACACTGTCTTTGTTCTGACGTCGTCGGTGCTTTTTATTGTGTTTTGATTGTAGATGACTTTTCCCAGCCCTCTTAAAAGATATTTTCCCCTTCTTTGATATCTTAAATCTCTTTTTTACTGCTCCCTTCGTTTTCAATTTGGGCAATGCTTCCTCCTATTGGCATAAGTTGAAATTGAACTCTATGATTTATTGGTTTCAGTTCTCCCTGTAGTTTTGAAATGTCTTCGGTGTCTTTGATGATTCTATTTGCAAGTTTTTCTGCCAGTTCAGGGTGAACTTTTTCTCTTCCCCTCATCCAGATCTGAATTCTTACCGGATTATGCTCATTAAGAAACCTTTTAATGTGTCTGAGTTTGGTTTCATAATCGTGCGCTTCGATTTTTGGAAAAAATTTCATTTCTTTTAGAGTGTGCTTTTGTCGTTGACGCTCTTTCCTGTGTTTTTTGTTTTGCCTGTAAAGATACTTACCGTAGTCCATAAATTTACAAACCGGCGGGTCCTCATCTGGTGCAACAAGAACCAGGTCATACCCATTGGCTTTTGCCTCTTTAATTGCTTCTTTTGTATCTTTAACTCCTTTATTATTACCATCATCATCAATAAGCCTTACGTTATTTGCTCGGATTTCATAATTTACGTATTTTTTATTGTCTTTCGAAATGGCTTACCTCCTTTGTTTTTATTTCTTCTTTAATTTTAGATAAAATATCTTCTATATTGAAACTACCAATGTCGCCGTCCTTGTGATTTCTAACCGATACTGTTTTCGATTCAATTTCTTTGTTTCCAATTATGAGCATGTAGGGAATTTTCATCATTTCTGCATCTCGAATTTTTCTGGAAAGTTTTTCGTTTCGGTCATCTAATTTCGCCCTTATATCGTTGTCTTTTAAGGTGTTAAGAACTTGTTTCGAGAAATTAATTTGTTCGTTAGTAATGGGAAGAAGTATCGCTTGAGTTGGGGCAAGCCAGGTTGGAAAATTTCCGTTATAATGTTCGATTAAACCTCCTACGAATCTCTCGAATGAACCAAAGAGTGCTCTATGAACCATATATGCCATATGTTCTTGTCCGTCTTCTCCGATGTAGGTCGCTTTAAATCTGCGCGGCAGATTAAAATCAAATTGAATAGTAGGTCCCTGCCAGCTTCTTCCTATAGCATCCTTGATTTTGATGTCTATTTTAGGACCGTAAAATACAGCTTCGCCTTCTTCTCTTTCGTATTTTATATCTCTTTTTTTAAGAGTTGAGACTAAAGCAGATTCTGCTTTTTCCCATTCTTTATCGCTTCCGGCGTATTTTTCTTTATGTTTTGGATCGCGAACAGAAAGTAGGATTTGGAAATCTTTGTAACCAAAAGTTTTTATTACTTCTATTGCAAAATCAAACACTTTCCCGATTTCTTCTTCAATTTGATCTTCAGTGCAGAAAACATGAGCATCATCCTGTGTGAATCCTCTGACTCTCAGCATCCCATGGAGGACTCCTGAGCGTTCATATCGGTATACCGTTCCGAGTTCCGCGAATCTTATCGGAAGATCGCGGTAACTTCTTGTTTGTTTTTTGTAAATCAATATGTGATAAGGACAATTCATGGGTTTGACTACATATTCTTCGCCGTTTCTCTCAAAAGTGTACATGTTTTCCAGATAATAATCAAAATGTCCCGAAGTTTTCCAAAGATCAGCTTTTGCTATATGAGGAGTTCTAACTATTTTGTAATCTCTCTTTAAATGTTCCTTCTTCCAGAAGTTTTCCATTTCTTCACGGATAATCGCTCCGTTTGGGTGCCATAATACAAGTCCCGCTCCGATTTCATCGTAAATATTAAATATATCCAATTGTTTTCCGAGTTTTCTGTGATCCCTTTCTTTTGCTTCTTCGTATCGGTGAATGTAATCTTTAAGCATTTTTTTATCCGGATACGATGTGCCGTAGATACGCTGTAGGCTCTCTCTTTTTTCGTCTCCTCTCCAGTAAGAGCCGGAAACTGATAATAATTTAAAAGCTTTAACCTTTCCTGTTGAATACAGGTGAGGACCTCTGCAAAGATCGGTAAACTCACCCTGGGAATAAATAGATACAAAATCATCTTCAATTCCATCAATGAGTTCAAGTTTGAACTTATTGTCGGAGAAGAGCTTTTTTGCTTCCTTTTTGTTTATTTCCTTATATTCAATAGGTAAATCACTTTTTATTATTTTTTTCATCTCTTCGGATATCTTTTTCAAATCCTCTTCTGAAAATGGCGCTTCTTTTTCCATGTCATAATAGAACCCCTCTTCAATTGCAGGTCCGATTGCTAAGTTAACTTTATACAATCGCTTAATAGCTTGAGCCATTATATGCGAGGTTGTATGCCAGTAAGCAGAATATGACATTTTGTCGTTATAGGAAATTAATTGGAATTCACCGCTTTCATTTATTGGAGTATGAAAGTCTATAAAATTTCCATCTTTCACTGCTCCCGCAAACTTATTAAAAATAGAAGGATTTCTATCTTTTAATATTTGTTTTAGAGCTATGCCTTTTTCTACCTCTAATGTAGAAATCTCTTTATCTATATAAAGCTTTATCTTTATTTTCATACATCTATATTATATATATAAAAACTTAATCTTTTTCTCTAATACTGGGCGATAGTGGAATCGAACCACTGACCTTTTGCATGTCACGCAAACGCTCTAACCCCTGAGCTAATCGCCCATATTTTTCATATAATAACAAGGCTAAGGGGTATTGTCAACCTCTTTTATAAAGAAGTATAGCCACAAGGACACTAAGGCACTAAGAAAAAAAAGCTAATTTATTTTAACCACGAAACACACAAAAAACGCTAAACCTCACCACCCCATTAAATTTGTTTTTTAAATATAAACACACGAAAAAATCTTATTACAAAGAGCCACAGAGTACACCCATAAATTCTATATGCTTTTTTTACAATAGCATTGACAAAAGGGAGGATACAATTAATATAAACTTATAATAAGAAGTAAAGGAGATTTTAATGTTGTTTGAAGTTCTTAAGTCTAAAATACATATGGCTAAAGTGACAGAAGCAAATGTAGAGTATGATGGTTCTATAACCATTGATGAGAAGCTTGCCCGAAAAGCTGATATTTCTCCTAATGAAAAAGTTCTCGTTAGTGATGTTGAAAACGGTAACCGTTTTGAAACTTATGTTATTTATGGAAAAGATGGGGAAATTTGTGTAAATGGTGCTGCGGCTAATCTTGCCGATGTGGGGGATAGGCTTATAATAATGTCTTTTGTGTATATTGATAATAGAAATTTTACACCGAAAATAATTAAAGTTAATGAAAATAACGAGATTATCGATTAGTGGGAACAAGTGAATTTCCGGATTGGATAAAGAATAAACTTTCACGAAAAAATCAAGCTAAAAATTTAAAATATCTTTTTAAATCAAAAAATCTACACACAGTTTGCGAAGAAGCAAAATGCCCTAATATAGGTGAATGTTTTTCAAAAGGAACAGCCACTTTTCTTATAATGGGTAATGTTTGTACAAGAAACTGTGGTTTTTGTTCTATGGCTAAAGGAATTCCAGAAACTCTTGATGAATCTGAGCCAGGTAGGATTGCCAGGCAGATAAAAGAAATGAAGTTAAAACATGCCGTTTTAACTTCTCCGAGCCGTGATGATCTTGATGACGGAGGAGCCGCATTTTTTGCTGGTACGATTAGAGAGATAAAAAAAGTGAATTCGTCTACAACCGTAGAGGTCTTGATTCCTGATTTTAAGGGAGATGTAAGCTCTTTAAAAACAGTTATTTACTCGGATGTCGATGTTCTCAATCATAATGTTGAAACCGTACGAAGGCTTTATTCCAGGGTTCGACCCGAAGCTAATTACGATATATCGCTTGGGATTTTAAGAGAAGCTTCTGATATGAGTCCTCCTCTTTATGTAAAAAGCGGGTTTATGGTTGGATTGGGTGAGAAAAAAGAAGAAGTGGTAGAATTATTGAAAGATTTAAGATCTGCCGGATGTAGTATATTGACTGTAGGGCAGTATCTTAGACCGACTTTGAGACATTTACCAGTCGACAGATATGTTCATCCGGATGAGTTTAAAGAAATAGAGAACCTGGCATATAATATTGGATTTGATTATGTTGTTTCGGGTCCGCTTATGAGGAGTTCATACCGGGCGGAAGAAATCTTGTCTTCACTCCGGGGGAATTCTACGGATAAGTTAAATGGTTTAATTGTTAACGGTTATATGCCAAATGAAATGAGAGACTTTTTCTTTTGATTTAAAATATAATTTACATATCTCTATGTAGTTTTTAGACTTTGTTAGTATTTCTTCAGAAAATCAGAGAGTTTTTCTTTTGACACAGGATTAATTTTAAAAGGAATTTTATCAATTGTTAATAATTCCTTTTCTCTTTCAAGGTTAATGGTAAGGTTTTCTTCTTTCAAGTTCCATTCGGCTAATACAAAGAGATTTATATATTCAAGAGGAAGAAAAACTTTTGTATTTGCTACTTCAATATAACCTTTTTCATATTCTTCTTCATCGTAAACTTTCTTAATATAATAAATTTTAGGAATATAATTACTCTTCTCTTTATTCTGCAAAGGTTGATCCGGAAATTCGCAATATTTCCTGTAAGCTTCGTTAAAAAGTTCAAGCTTCTCATCTATTTCGTTAAGATTTCTAAACTCAAATCTGTTCCAGAGTTTTCTGGAAAATACACTGTTGGCACCTTCAATAGATGCTTGATTCCAGGGTTTCCTTGGAGCTGTAAATATAGGTGTGATTTCATTTTGTAGGAAGAACATCATTACTTTACTTATAGGTCTTTCTCCCGAACTGCTCCCTCTCATTGCAAAGGCATTATCTACCTTTACTACATCGGGTTTACAAAACTCTCTGAAAAACCTCTTGCTTTCCTTTATGACATTCTCTGCGGTATCCCCGGAAACCCTTCTGAAATGCTTCAAGACCGGCTTCCTTAAAGAAAAGGCAATAAAATCAACCGGTTCTGTTCTTCCCTCTATGAATTTCTTCCCTATAAAGTCTATCTCTAATAATCTTTCTCCTAAGTTGTTTATCGTATATTCAGGATAAAGCAGGTAACGGGACGCACCTTTATTTCTTCCTCTGTGTTTAGTAGCTTTACCGTGTTTAGATAAGACTCTACCGATAAACCTTAAAGAAGGAGATTTAATATCAGGATATTTCTCTTTGTAAACCTGTAAAATAGCTGAAGCTCCTGTGAAGAAAATCTTATCTCTTTCTAATTCTTCACGTATTTCTAATACTCTATACTCATCTGCTTCTGTATATTGCCTTGGCTTCCCTTTTTGCCAGCCTCTTCTATCCTTCGTGAAATCCTGATTCTCTGATTTGGTCCAGGCCATTACAAAGTTCCAACTGACATCCAATTTCTTTTTTATTTCTTTCTTTGTAAGCCCTTTTTAAAGTATAAGTTGTTTGTAATACTCCTTAAAATTATTGCTTTGTATTTATTCATAGTAATAAGAATTTAACAAAATTCCTGAATATACAAGTCTCTCATTTCATTTGTCACCCAACCGTTAAATAGTTGAATTGTAATTTACTTATTTGGAATTTTGGGTTTAGTGGAAAGCAGATGGCGGTTAGCGGAGAGCGTATTATATTAATTCGGGTCTTGACGGGAAGTAAAAAAATCTTAAAATAATATAAATGAAGAAAAAAGAAGACAGCAAAAAAACAAAAGAAGAACTAATAAAAGAAGTTGAAGAACTTCGCGAGAGAGTTGAGGAACTGAAAAATCCTATAGATGAAGTTACAGGGTTATATACATGGATATATTTTTTAAATTTAGCCGAACGGGAGTTTGAGCGCGCTCGTCGATTTAAGCGTCCTATGTCGGTAATCTTACTCGATATCGACCGTCTAAAAAAAATAAATAAAGATTACAATGAAAAATGCGGCGATCAAATCCTAATTGAAGTTTCTAAGAGATGTAAGGATAATATTAGAGATCTTGATTATATTGGTTGTTACGAGGGTGGTAAGTTTATTCTTTTACTTTTGGAAACTAATAAATTAGATGCAAAGAAAGCTGGAAACCGTTTGCGCAAAATTATTGCTTCTAGACCCGTTTCAACTGAGAAAGGTTCCCTTACTGTGACTGTTAGTATTGGAATTGCTGACAAGACTACCGGGATGACTGATATTTCCTCGTTGCTTGAAAAAGCAGATGAAGCTTTGTTTTTGGCAAAAGATCAAGGACGGAATCGCGTCGAAACGAGCACCACTTAAATCGAATTATTTTCTTTAGCTTTAATACTCCTAAGAAATAATAGGGACGTAAGTTCTTGGAATACGAGTGGTATTTACATTCTGAAATGGTTTTTAGTAGCAAGGATATTGAAAAGCTATACAAATCAATATCAAAACAAGTTATTGTTAAAGAAATTCCTAACTTTTTCCCGGAAAATGTAGTGGGTTGTGATGTAAGTTATAGGAAAAAAGCTAAAGTTTCCTGTGTGGTTTTTAATGTAAAAAAAAGACAAGTTATTGAAGAAATAACATTCGAAAGAGAAGTCTTCTATCAATATATTCCAACTAAATTTGCCAGAAGAGAACTGCCACTTATCGGAGAGGCTATTTCAACCGTTTCTATTCCCTTTGATTGTATAATTGTAGATGGACATGGTATTGCTCATCCTGAGAAGGCTGGTCTTGCCTGTTTTGTGGGGGTTCTTTTCGACCTTCCGACTATTGGCTGCGCTAAAAATCTTTTAATCGGAGAATTCAAAGATATATCTCTTAAAAGAGGCAATTGGGCTGATATTTTTTATAAGCATCAAAAAGTAGGGGAGGCTGTTTGCACTAAAGATGATACAAAACCAATTTTCCTTTCCCCTGGCAATAAAATAGGTTTTAAAAATGCCAGGAGCATTATTTTAAATCTTGCAATAAATAGTAAGTATCCCGAACCCCTGCGTCTAGCGGATATAAATACAAGAGCTTGTAGAAGATAAATTAAACACTTGACTCATTGCGAAAAAAATTTATAATTAAGAAAACGGAAATAAAATCTTTCTTTATTTATTTTAAAGATATTTAGGAGGCATATATGGGATATAAGGATCAATCAAAAGGTCAACTTATTAACGAATTGAAAGAATTGAGAAAAAGACTGTCAGGTTTAGAGGAAACTACTGACCAATTGACGGGTTTATATAACAAGGAATATTTCCTTGATCTTGCTGAGTGTGAGTTTATACGCTCGCGGCGTTTTCAAAGACCTTTATCTGTAATTTTGATTACAATTAAGGAATTTGACCAAATTAA
>CAZQNI010000003.1:0-22356 GCA_964594255.1 uncultured bacterium
ATCCGCCGACATCCGTTGTCCAATAGGGGATACCGGATAAACAGAAATTTAATCCAGCGGTAATTTGTGCCTCAAGGTCGTACCATCGTGCTGCAACGTCCCCGCTCCATGTGGCTGCAGCATATCTCTGCTGTCCGGGGAAAGCCGACCGTGTTAGAATAAAGACTCTCTGGTCGGGTTTTGTTTCGCGCTGACTTTCGTAGATTCCTTTGGAATTAACTAAAGAATATGTGTTTCTATATCTTGCTCCGGTCCCCATAGCAGTAGGGTGCATACGCAGGCGGGTTTCGTTCCTCGAAAGATTCGATTGAATATCCGGTTCGGTACAATCCAACCACCATGCATCGAATCCCTTGCTGAACAGATGTTCGTTAATTTGCTCCCAAAATAAATCTCGAGCCGCTTTGCTGTACGGGTCGTAGAATGTTGAAACATATCCCGGACCAACCCAGTCTTTTTGCTCTTTTTCTACGTTCCGCATGTAAAGCCATCCTTGTTCTTTGAATTCTTCATAATGTTCAGTACCGACGTAAAACTTTGGCCATACGGATATCATAATACGAGTGTTTAGGTTGTCGTGAAGCTCTCGTACCATACCATCGGGGTCCGGAAAGCGGGTGGAATCGAATTCGTGAGAACCCCATTTATCTTCTTCCCAGTAAAACCAGTCCTGAACGATATTATCGAGAGGTATCTTTCGTTTACGGAATTCCCTAATGACCGATAGCAATTCTTCCTGTGTTTGATAACGTTGTCTGCACTGCCACAGGCCCATAGCCCACTTAGGCATCATGGTTGCCTTACCAGTGATTGTACGGTATCCCTTTATTACTTCATCCGGGTTATCACCATAAATAAAGTAATAATCGATTCCGTCGGCCACTTCCGAATAAAGAGATAAACTATTTTTATATAATTCTTCTTTGGGACCTAGATGTTTAAGTCCAATGAATCCTCCGTTCGGAATCCATTCTATTTTTATTGAATAACGTTTACCGGCTTCCATCGGCAGACGCAACAGATGTGTCCAGGGCAGCCAGTTTTGCCGCCATGCGTTGACAACGAGTTCTCCGTTTAACCACATCTTTATATAGTTGGATGAGTAAAGCCTGAATTTATGAACACCGGTTTCCCGACACTCGATTTCTCCGCTCCAGCGGATACTGCCTGTATTTATGTTGAAATTTTCGGGAAAAGTGTCATGGACGTCAATAAATTCGTACTCTATTCGTGGTTCCCTGCGGGACGTTAAAAGTGTTTTAAAATTCGATTTCTCGAAGTATTCGGCAGTGAGCCCTCCTTCTTTACCTTCTTTGTCGTATAATTTTAACGTCAACAACGATTGATAATCACGTATATCTCCGAATTTAGTACGCGAATTATTATCCCAGAGGATTCCGTAATTTTTACTGGAAACTAAAAAGGGGAGAGCAACGACAATATTATACTGCCATAAATCCACATCGTGTCCTTTGTAGTTCATGATGTTGTTCTGGTGCTGTCCTAACCCGTAAAATGCTTCATCGGCGGGTGAGTTAAAAATCTGTTGAATGTGATGGGTTTTCTCTCCCATAACTTCCGCGGGTGTAATTATTTTGCTATCTTCCGCTGTCTCTTCCAGAATTAATTGACCATTTGCGTTATAGAAAGCGATAGTGCCTTTTTCCCTGTGTACTTTAACCGTGACTTTAGAAGTAGAAAGTACGATTTCACTATCTTTCTCTTCGAGCGACCACGGTAATGCTTCCCAATTGGTTTTGTCGACCATGAGACTGGTACGGTTTGAAAAGTATTCTTCCGGAAAGAAATAATAATTAATAATATCCTTGAGGGATAATTGCCACGGCACATATATCCATTTGTCTGTTATCATGACAGGACGGGTAGCCGTTACACGAATAATATTCTCGGAGCATACCTGAATTCTCATTAAACTGGGGTCCGTTGTATTTTCGCTTTTAAGTCTAATCATAACGCCGTCAGATATTTTTTTATATTGACAGTTTAAACCACCGAACAAAATTAAAATCATAAAACAAAATAGTACTTTTGATTTTTTTATTTTCATTTACCCCCCATCTATAGATATAAAGTCGACTTTTTGTTCTTTTTTTCAAAAAAATATCTCATTTAATGTTACCGCCTTTTTTTAGTAAATCAAATATCAAAATTCAAAAAGCAAAATGACAGATAAAAATGCAAAATTCACTCTTCCCCTAACCCGAAAAAACCAAAAACATTTGTGCTATTTGTGTAATTTGTTGTTTCTTTGTTTTTCAAATCATTTTTAAACTTTGGTTTGTCATTTTACATTTTCATATTTAATTTTTGCATTTTAGCGGTTTTGCCGCGATATGTTATTTAAGAGAAATGCTTAGACTTACATCCTGATTTCCTGGTAATTCCAGAAGACATTTATCCGGCTGTTCGTCAAATCGTATAATTTTTAAATCTTCATTATTGCCTGGTTTTATTGTTTTTATTTCAGCAGGTACTTTTAGAGTAACTTCTTGTTTGATAACTGAACGTAAAGTTATAAAGATGTCTTTTCTGTCCCATTGTAGACTTTTTATTTCTATCTGACCTCTAAGTAAAATTCCTTCGATTTTACCGGTTGACCAGGTGAAAGGTAGTGCCGGCAGTAATGAGATGAAGTGTGGCTCAGAATAAACAAGCGTCCGTATAATGGCAGCCTGAAATCCTCCACTCAGGTCTGTATTAAATAGAGAACCCGGGTCATGTAGACTTGCAAGAGAATTTGTCCAATACCTGCTTGCCATCCAGTTGATTAACTCTTCCGTTATTTTAGCATCACCAAGATTTGCCGCTACGAATGTCATCTGCACCATGCCAAAAACCATTACGCCGCCGTTGTCCTTTCGCCGGATCTTCATTCGTTCCTCGATGGCGACTTTAGCGGCTTCTATCAATTTTGGATCAGCGGCAATATCCGGATCAATCATATCATACAATCCGTAAAGATGAGACACGTGCCGGTGAGTGTAATTATCTTTAAGACCCGGCCACAACCATTCTCGTAGCGCACCGTCTTCGTTAATTTCATAAGCGGGCATTTTTGACAGCATATCTTTCCATTTAGCAATCTTTTCCTGGTCAGTCTTTAAAGTTTCAGCTGCATTAATGCAATTTCTCAGGAGTTGCTTCGTCACCATCACATCTATCGTTGAGTTAATACAAGCTTGAGATGGGGAATTGGCAGGATTATTCTCAGGGGAATAGGAAGGGTTAAATACATATTTCCCATTTTTTCCGACTGTTAAAAAATCTTCGTAGAATAAAGCCACTTCTTTCATAAAAGGATATGCTCGTTTAGCAAGAAAATTTTTATCGCCGGTATAAAGCCAGTAATCATAATAAAAATTAGCAGCCCAGCCGGCTCCTGCAGTCCAGAAAGTCATACACCAGGTTTCACTGAAATGGATATCCCAGCCAAGAGTGCTGGTACGGGATGGAATATGAATACCGCGGCATCCATACAATCGCCTGGCATTATCACGATAATAAGGCAGCATTTTATCCTGGTAATCAAAATATGCTATTAAAAGTTCAGGCATGTTTCCGCACAGAAAACTCGAAATGGCAACCTGCAGATTACCATTCTGTGTAAAATCCGACGACCAGGGAGGAGTCCAGTTGCCGTTCCAGATTCCCTGCAGATTCGGCGGGTTAGTGCCGGTAGCGCATAAAATATTGTATCGAGCGGCATCGAATAACTTTTCGATGATGGCAGGAGTTACCTGTTTCCTGGCTTTCAGAATCATTGCTTCGGCATCGAGTAAATGGTCTTCACCTCCTCCCAAATCTAGTGTGACTCGATTGAATAATTCGCCATGAATTTTTATATGTCTTTCTAACAGCATTTCGTAATCTATTGGTTCAGCTTTCAGTGATTGTTTCATGCTTTTAACATTTGAATTTGTCCAATCATAATTTGGTTTAATACTTACAAGAAGCAAAACTTCGTCAGCGTCTCTTATAACAATTTTGTTTTCTTCAACGGTTGAACTACCACCCTTTTGAATTACCCGTCCGACACCTTCATATCCCTCGAGGCTACCTTCCCATCTGCGCTTAAAACTACTGCGGTAAGTTAGCCATTCATTGGATACCTCTGCGGATGTTTTTTCAGTTGATCCGTTTACGAATTCGCTCTGGTCCCATTCGTACGGTCTCTGGGTAAATCTAAAATCGCAATTGATTTTATACGTACCACGTATGGAAAGTACGACTATATTATCTGAACGGGATACAAAAAGCTTTCTTTGAAATTTACCGCCGGTATCCTCCCAGGAGACAATGCACTCTCCCGTTTCGAAATTAACTGACCGGGCATAGTGTTTAATATTAGATGGTAGCATATTGAGCCGAATGTCGAACGCCGGCATGTATGGATCGGTCCATCGTAAACCACCATATCCTTCTTTCTCACTTTGTTCAACCGGAATTTTTGTTGCCTTTTCGTATTTACCCTCAAGCAACAACTGCCTTATTTTATCCAGGCGGCTTGCCTGGTCGATCGGTTTGACAGGGTAATTTGCCGGCAGATACAACAATGCGTGGTTCAGAATGATATTCTCATCGTGTGGTCGCCCAATCACCATCGCGCCGACCGTACCGTTACCGGAAAGTAGAGCCTCTTCCCACGACCGGGCGGGTAGCCAGCTTGTAAATCCGCGATCGGGCGAATTGAAATTCAATTCCTTAGCTTGAAGTTGATGAAGTGGACTCATAACAAAAAACAATGCACAAAAAAGCTTTATTTTATTTAGCAAGGAACAACTCATAGCGAATTCCTCTCTTAGCCTACGTCTATTTATACTCACTAAACTGTATGACCTTAGAACGATACTCCAAGTGTTACTCTGTTTACGAGGTCAAAAGCGCCAAATGCATTATAGGCATAATCGAGCTTAACGCCTCTCGCATATATACCTACACCAGCGCACATTCCTTCTTCATCATAGTTAAACTTATACCCGGCTCTCAGTTTTAATACGCCTATGCTATATTCTCCGCCGATTTGTATTCTTTCAGTATAATCCCTTGGATGAGAAGCATCTATAGCTACAAGAAATGATTGACCCGGATGTTCTCCGAATAAGTCCAGAATATCCATCCCTATGCCTATTTTGAATGTAAGTGGAAGTTGGAAACCATATTCCTCATATTTGACCGCACTGGAGAAATTGCGTACTGACATACCAAACCGGAAACTCTTAAATCCGGGATAAAAGATTGTACCAAGGTCATAAGCTAATGTAGAAAGTTCGTTTATCTGAGTATACAGTGAATCCGTTTCCGGTTCTAACATCGGGTTGGAACCAAGATGCTGATACGCGTATTTAACATGACCTCCTATCATAAATTTGTCCGTAAATTTACGACCGTATGCTAAACCCATGGCAAATGCACTTACATCTACAGGACCTGTATCTTCATAGCCCTTTTCATTTTCTGTGGAAACGACGGTTCCAAAGATTTCTCCATAGTCGGGGGCGGGAATAAGACTCAACCCAAAATTTCCCCATGTACCGCCATTTATTACTATACCCACGGCATTATAAGCTATATCGGCGAACCACTCTGTCCTGGAAACAGTTATATCGAACATCCTGGCTTCCATCTGAGCAATACCAGCAGGATTATGGAAAATAGCATCAGCGCCTTCGGAAATAACAGTGAACGCTTCGCCCATGGCCGCAGGCCTGGCTCCAACGCCAACGTCGAGAAAATCAAGACCTGCCTGTCCTAACTTCTTTACGGCGAACGATTGAAAAGGCGTTATCAGAATTAAAGTCAATATTAATAAAAATCCTATCAGTTTTTTCATCATTCCCCCCTTACCTGACTATTACAAATTTTACATTTTTAGATTTGCCGGTTTTAATATTTGTTATATGCGCAATATAGATACCGCTCACAACCATCTGCCCTGAATCTGTTGTCAGGTAATGTTGATGGGTAACATCCGACCACGCTTCTCCTCCGGAACCATCAGTGTGGTTGAGAGTTTTAACAAGGTCGCCTGACTCATTGTATATAGCGATAGTACATTCCGGGGGCAGGTTCACAAACATTAGCTTGTATTCGGCACCTGTATATTGAATTCCTGCTTCTCCGGCTTTCATGCTGTAAGGATTCGGGACCACGCGGATACTATCAAGATCCTCGCATGCCGGAGCGTTAAGTGTTGTTGAAATAGTGGTTCTGGTGAGCCACTTGCTGCTTTCAAGAGGTTCAGTTGTTCCATCATAATCCGTTTCTCCACCTCTATCAAACGCAGAGATGTAATAATAATAGTCCTGCCCTCTCTGTGCCGTTGTATCGTCAAATGAATTTTCGATTGACCCACTATATGCTACATCTCCTCCGGGGTTTCCACCGCCGCACTGGTATATAAGCTCCCATTCACCTATGAAACCCGCCCTCGAGTAAGTTGGTCCGGGATTCCCTAAAGCTCTGTATACTCTGTATCCGGCAAAATCTGAAGCGGATTCAGATTGAGTTCCCCAGTTTAGCTCTATTCTGTCTGGTCTTGAAGCAACATGGAAGAACTCGGGTGGTGGAGGAGGAACAGGAGCGCTGTATCCATTATCAAAGTTCCATTGAGCCGCCAGCGCGTTTTGTTTTACAGAATCCAGTACAGAATAAATCCATTCATCTTTTGCCAGAGTTGCTGAATCCGTAATCGGATCCGGAGCCCCTTCCCAGATGTTGGGGTGTTCATACCACTTATGAGGGCAATTATGCTCACCGTCGTAGCGAAGGGTTCCTGCCAACCATGCCTGACCTATCTCATAACAACTCCGAGCGTCCAATCCACCTAAAGCAAGTACCTGTACCAGCCTTATCGAATCACCTGTCTCGAGCTGATACGGTCCAAAACTGGATTGCGCCGGAGCATGCCAGACTGTATACCACGATATATCAGTGGGTATGGTACCCGGTAAATCGGCAGATGGGACGTTATGGTATGTATTGGGAAAAGGATCGCCTATCCAATAATGCATAGGGTCAGAGGAGGGAATATCCTGCATAAGATACATATCACCGTCATATAAAGGGTCGGGGTTTACCGTTTGTCCGTATTTCATAACATTATAAACTACTTCCCATTCTGCCTTAGAGTGTTCACCCGAGTGATACTTGAATGGCGCATCGTTACAGTCGCAGTTGCTGTTACTTCTGGGCTGAATTGAGTCATCTGCTGCTGGGTTATTTGGGAACTGAGCTCCCACGGGATGAAGCCCATCACTGGTTTTAGGCGCGAATATGGTAGCGCAAGTAATATTTGTTGATTCATCGATATAACCGCGGTCATATTGACCGGAGATTTGATCCCAGGAAAGACCCAGCGACCAGGTACCAGGCATGGCCCCTCCGGGTATTGGAACTGTATACCAGAATTGAGCTCTAAGAGGCATCGAATCCAGCTGTTCGGGAGTTACTCCCCACCAGTCAGTCCATGTGTTTGTTCCCCAGTCTATCTCTATCGGCATGAACTGTGCTTGTCTTGTTATGTACAAAGAATCGAGACTTTCTCCATCAAGCTCGATTTCTTCATCTGCATCAGTATTTCCTGTATTTATAAAAGTCCAGTCGTAAACAATGTAGTCATCATGATTCTTACCCGTCCATACTAAATATCTGGCGTGGATATCCAATCCCATCCATGTTCCGATATAAGATTCTACTATTGCATCAGCCGTACAATCGGTATTTTTGCCGAAGTTTTTAATGTGTTCCGGGTCAATTTTTTCTCCAGACATTACTGGTGGTTGAAGAGGGAGTCCATCTACAACCACCTCTGGCGGTTGATATCTATAATACTTACGTATCATTGTCCCGCCTTCTCCCGGACGCGAAAACATCTTTTCGGGCGCTTCGTATACCTGATACTCTCCGAAGGGGGCGCCAGCGAGTCTGATTCTTCTTCCCTCAGGGTCAGCCACTAAAGAGTCAGGACCCTGCCAGTTTACCACTCCCAGGCGTAGACCAAAACAATGGCAAATTTTATAATATTCCTCATCAACTTTTGGATAAGCTATAGACAGACGGTTAGTTGCCTCCGTCTGGCGACCGGTTGCCATAAGTTTTATCCAGAAGTTATTAACTTTGAGTTCTCTCTTAAAATCAGCATACGCTGGTGGGGGACAAATAAGTATTTCTATCAAGAAGATAGCAAGTAATATATAGAAAAACCTTTTCATTATTCTTTCCTCCTTTTACATTTATACATTAAAAGTCCATTTTTAAGCCGACAACAAACATTCTTGGATGATGAAACGCCAGGAAAGTTATATTCGGATCGTTAATATATGGTTTCTCATCGCTGCAGAGGTCTCCTACTTTATCATTGCCACCTTCATATTGCTCGTTATCTTCAAATAACGGATCATCATATATCTTCAACTTTAGCGAATTTAGATATTCCATCTTATCATCTCCGGGACCAAAGCCATTGGGATCTAAGTACTTCCAGTCAAGGAGATTCTGGACTTCCATGAAAACATTCATATTTACACCGGCGTATGAAATCTTCTTATTGAGCCTGGCATTTAAGGTTCTCCATGGCTGCCATTGTAAATTGTTCTGAAATCTTGGTAAATCGATGTTTATAGGCCAGTTTTCATACCAACCGGCTTCCCACTCATATAAGAAAGAAAGATTGAAGCCTCTGAGAATTGCTCCCCATTCGCCGGGGGAAGAGAGTTGGAGAAAAATATTCATTCTTGGTTGAGGAAGAGGTGTCTCCTGTATAGGATCGCGCATACCCTTTTGTTGGTTAGTAGCTAGATTTTCATAGTAATGTTCTCTTCCAACCGTTCCCGATGTTTTTACCATATAATCATAGTTTATCCAACCTTTAACAAATCTTCCGTATGATTTTTCGAATCTCAGTTCAAAACCTCTAATATCTTCATAGTTTTTATTTTCGACAGTCAAATAAAGAACTTCACTATAATAACTCTCGTGTTGTACCCAGGCGGTTTGTCTGTCCACGTCCTTATAGTAACCTGCCAGGTGAACTCTGAACATTTCTTTTATATTAAAATCAGCACCCAATTCATAGGCAACTGTCTTAGGCATGGCAGCGGAAGGATTGCCGATTGCCGCCATGGGATCTGACCGTTTACCGAAATGCATTAGATACATCTCTTTGGAAGGAGCCATTGAATAGAAATGACCGTAGTTGAAGTATAATTTCGCGTTTTCTGAAATGGGATGAGAAATACCTATTCGGGGACTCCACTGCATCTGATATTCCGCGGGTTCCATTATCTCAGAAGGCGGATTATCTGACCTTAATGTATCTTTAAGTGTACTTGTTAGAACCTGCGGATATTCTTCAACAGTTAGCCATTCACAGTTAGGATTGTTGTAATCCATTCGTAGGCCAATATTAGCAATAAAACCTTCGAATTCAAGCTTATCCTGAATGTAGGCACCGCCTCTTATAGGTTGATGGTTCCAGTCAATGAGCCAACCCTCACCGCCTGCATATCCCGGAAAGTTTTTTTCCGCATATGTGTACATATCATCAAAGTTTAAAATAAAGCCGCTTTTTACTTCATTGAATCTGTTTATCTGGCTTGTGATATCAAACTTTAGATTGTAAGTAGAAATCGAAGAAAGGTCGACCTGGCAGGCACCATTGCCGCCGGTAGCAGTGCCATCGGCGTTTGTTTTAGATTCGTCGTAAATATATCCATAGGGAGTCTCTGTAACTTCAACTCCACTCGGAAGTGTATAGGTCGTAATTGTATCTCTTTTAGGAAGTGCAGCTATACCCGGATCTATAATCTGCTGAAACGTGGTTTGGTCAGTATCAACACCAAAGATACCATTACACTTATTTTCAGAATCGATATGAGTAAATCTCAATTCATAAAAGGTGTTTGGACTTAAAGCATGACTGATTGAAACTCCTTGCATGTTCTTATCGATAATAGCAGGAGAAAAAGCGATGGGGTAGTAGAGAGTATTGAGACCCCACTCTCCATCCACATATTCTGAACTTTCTTTGTTAAACACATCATCTCCGCTCATGAAAAAGCCGCCAGGATCTCCTTTACCGTAAGAACCTCCTGCCAGGATACCAACACTTCCTCCTGATTTTTCTCCGGTTGCATAGGCTCCGAGGGTATAAACAACTTCTTTCATAGCTTCTACAGAGACTTTTATATTTTTGCTTAAATGAGAAGTAAGTTTTAAACTTGTGTTCCAATTATGATAGAATTCATGACCCTGGGTAACGGAAAGGCCAAATTGCTGATAATCGGTCTTGTAAGAGGCAAGAAATGCCAGATCCCCCAGATGCTTGCCTATAAGAGGTACGGGGCCTCCAAAGGAACCATCCACATTCCAGTCGGGTTCATTCCCATAAGACCTGTCCCTTGGATGACCCTGGTAATCATCAGGAACCAGATCCAAAACACCTTCCGCGCAGTGACTCCATATAAATTCTTCCATAGCCTGTTCTGGTGTCATACCGTTCGCTGGTCCATAAGTATTCCATCCTTCCCATTTCCCTTTTCTATATTTATTAACTGTATCTTGACCGGCTTCCATGCCATACTCATCATACCATGCTTGATATCCGTCAAACGCGACATTCATGCCGGTGGAATCTAAAGTAGTTGTATCAAGATATGGTCTCAGCATATAATTATTCCTCTCGAATACCGAAGGTCCTCTATGTTTCATTTGTGCGGGCACATATCTGAAATTAACCGTACCGCGATATTCATTAAAAGACGGTTCTTTGGTTATAATATTTATAATTCCTGAACGTACATTACCGTATTCGGCATTGAATCCACCTTTTACAATATTTAACTCCTTAACAGTAGAAATATTGGGTTCCATTAGCATTGAATTAGAACGGTTATCCACAAGCATTAGACCGTTAGCCATAAAGGAGGTTTGGTCCTTACCGCCGCCTCTAACCTCCCAGTTTTTCACTCCGGACTGCAAATTTACGTAGTCGCTTATATTTGTTACCAAGGGAACCGCTTCTATCTCGTCTGACTTTGCGCTTACTATACTTGAAGATACATCCATTTTGATAACTTCTGCATCAGCTCTTACAGTAATACCCTTTCCTGGAATTACCGTAGATTTAAGCTCAAATCTGATTCGGGTTGTGTGGTCGGTTGTAACCTCAACACCGGTCTGCGTTACATTTTCATAACCCATCATACTTGCCTGAACGTCATAAATATCCGGAGAGACATTCAGGATGTAATAATACCCGTCCAGATCAGTCGCTGCACCCATAGTAGTTTCTCTAATTAAAACATTAGCACCCGGTAGAGGTTCACCCGTTTCAGCATCTACAACAATACCGGCAATCTTTCCTGTAGCTGCAGCTTTCGCGCTTGGATTAAAGGCAAGTATAGACAAAATAACCAGCACCCCTCCTATAATCCACCTGGTTAACAAATCTCTTCCCCTTTTAGTACCTTTCATTAAAACCTCCTTTCGTTAGGTTTTATAAAATGGATTAAAATAGAAAATTGGAATATAGAACATTTGACAGAAGAACTTCTCTTAGTTTGAATTATAAACACTATTTTTTTAGAAAAACTCAACTTTATTACAACCCCCCAAAATTTAGGTTAATTATACGAAAGCATATCTAATCCTTAATACTAATAGACTAAATCTTTATCCTTACCAAATTGTCATCTTTATCCTTACCTAAATTTTATAAAATTCTCATCACAATTATAATGAAAGAAATTTTTTTTGCAAGGGTTTTTTTGGGGAGGAGGGGTGAGTTCGTAGTTCCTTGTTAGTTGTTCCTGGTTTGTAGATTCTCTGAATCTAAGTTAAATAGAGAAATAGCGAAATAGAAAAATAGTTCCCATTTACCCATTTACCCATTTCCCAATTTTCCCATTTTTCTAAAACCGGTCTATCGTCCGCGGTCTTCGGTCCTAGTCGTTAACAGACCAACAGCCCAACACACTAACAGACTAACGATTTATGGGCTTCTGACTTCGCACCTTCAGGCTTCTGTATTCTTTTCTATTTGACAAATGAGAAAAAAAATATATATTGTTCAAAGGAAAAAGGAGATTGACATAGACTTTCAAACTATTTATTTAAAATTAGAGGAATTCTGGGCAAAAAAAGGTTGTACTATCGGTCTTCCGTACACTTCTGAAGTCGGAGCGGGAACTTTTAACCCTTTAACTTTTTTCGGAGCTCTAGGAAGAGAACCTTTGAACGTTGCCTACATAGAGACCTCAAGAAGGCCGAAAGACGGCAGGTACGCCGAGAATCCAAACCGCATGCAGCAGTTTCAGCAGTACCAGGTAATTTTAAAACCTGCACCTTGCGATGTACAGGAATTATACCTCAAGAGTCTTGAATATCTTTCTCTGGATATTGGTAAACATGATATACGTTTTGTTGAAGACGACTGGGAATCTCCGACTCTCGGAGCCTGGGGTTTAGGTTGGGAGGTCTGGCTGGATGGGCAGGAAATAACTCAATTTACATATTTTCAACAGGTGGGAGGTATAAACCTCGATCCAATTTCCGCAGAGTTGACTTATGGATTGGAAAGAATTGCTATTCTTCTTTCCGGCTCTAATTCGGTTTTCGATTTACCCTGGTCGAAGAATAAGACATGGGCAGATTTAAATAAAGAACAGGAATATCAATTTTGTGTTTATAATTTTGATGAAGCGGATGTAGATGCTCTTTTTAATTATTTCAATGAGTGTAAAAGCGAAGCGGCAAGATTAATTAATAAAGATTTACTTTATCCGGGTTATGATTTCGTTATAAAAGCCTCGCATACTTTTAATCTACTCGATGCCCGCGGAGCTCTTTCTGTTGAGCAGAGAAATAATCATATACTCGAAATAAGAAAGTTAGCAAATATGGCGGCTAAAAAATGGATAGAGATGTACTCATAGAGATAGGAACGGAAGAAATTCCGGCGGGATATTTAGAAAACGCTATTTGTTCTTTTAAAAAAGGTCTTGAGACGTTATTTCTTTCAAGTAAAATTTCTTATTCCGAGATAAATACTTTTTATACTCCAAGGAGATTAGCGGTTATAATAAAGAATATTGCTGAAAAGCAGGGTAAAGTTGTAACTAAAATAAAAGGACCACCTGCGGCACTTGCTTATAAGGATGGAAAACCTACAAAAATGTTAAAAGGATTCGCTTCTTCTAAGGGTGTATCCGTTGATTCTTTAAAAATAGAGGAGATAGGCAAAAAAGAATATGTGGTTGCTGAAATCGAAAAAGATATAAGGAGTACAGAAGAGATTATCAGGGGAAATTTACTTTCCGTAATAAAAAGTATAGAATTTCCGAAAAAAATGCGCTGGGAAAAAACTAATTTTTTGTTCGCGAGACCAATAAGATGGTTTGTTGCAATTTTAGGTAGTAAAGTATTATCCGTCTCGGTCGCCGGAGTTAAAAGTTCAGATACTACTTTTGGAAACCGTTTAATTTCAAATAGTAAAATTAAAGTCAATCCTTCAAATTATAAAAAGAAACTTAAAGATTCGCACGTTATTGTGGATCCGGAAGAAAGAAAAAGTCTTCTTAAAAATTTAATAGAAAAGGAAGCAAGGAAGATTAAAGCTAAACCTGTTTTTTCTTCGGGTCTTCTTGATGAAGTTTCGAATCTCATAGAGTATCCTTTTGTAATTCTTGGCTCTTTTGATAAGAAGTTTCTTGCTCTCCCTGACGAAGTTGTGATTTCGGCAATGGAAACCCATCAGAGATATTTTCCGGTAAAGAAAAACTCAAAACTCATGCCGTATTTTATTTCAGGAATAAATAATAAACCAAATAAAGAAATAATTAAAGGCAACGAGAAAGTCCTTACTGCAAGGCTGGAAGATGCGAAGTTTTACTGGGAAGTTGACAGGAAAATCCCGATTAAGGAAAGACTATCAAAATTATCGGGTATAAAATGGCATAGAAATTTAGGAAACTTGTTAGAAAGGACCGAAAGACTTGTGAAGTTGAGTAAATGGATAGGGGAGAGGTTGGAAAATATTAACCTAAATGTTGTACAGCAAGGGGCAAGGCTTTCCAAGGTTGATCTAACCACTTTAATGATACGGGACGGTAAGGAGTTTACAAACCTTGAGGGTTATATCGGTTCTGAGTATGGTAGAGCAGAAGGTTTATCAGAAGAGGTCTGTGAAGTGATCGAAGACCATTATAAACCCAGAAATGTAGAGGATGAACTTCCCCGTTCAAAAGAGGCGGCGGTTGTCTCTCTCGCGGACAGAATAGACCTCATCGTAGGAAGTTTTTTAGCGGGAGAAAAACCTACAGGTTCCAGGGATCCTTTTGGTTTGCGTCAGGCTATGAATGGTTTTATAAAAATATTATTAGAATTCGAATTTTCTTTTCCTCTCGATAAACTGATTGAAAAAAATCTTGAGTTGTTTTCAGCGGGAGAAAATAAAGAAATCTTTGAGGAAATAAAGCGATTTGTTGTAGAGCGAGTAGGAGGAAATCTTCAGAGCAAAGGAATTAGATATGATCTTGCAAAAGCAGTGCTTTCGGAAAAATGGAGCGATATTTTTGATTCTTATCTTGTTGCTAAAGCTATGATGACTATTCGGGAAGATCAGGTAGAGTTCGAGAAGCTTGTTATAGGTCAAAAGAGAGTTTCTAATATATTAGAAGGGAAAACTCTGGATAAAGTAAATAAATCACTCCTAAAAGAGAAAGAAGAAAAAGAATTATTTGATAAGGCAAAAGATATAGAGCCGGCTTTAAAAAGATTTATAGATAAAAGAGAGTATATCAAAGGAATAATTCAATTGAAGAAAATAAGACCATATATTGATAACCTTTTCGACAATGTTCTGGTAATGACGGATGATAAGAAATTGAGAAATAACAGATTGGCGCTTCTTTATTATGTAAGAAGTCTATTTCATCTTTTCTGTGATTTCGAAGAAATAGTAATTGATTGAAGAGTTCACCGCAGCACAACAACTAAATCTTAAATTGAACCACAAAGGACACAAAGACCACAAAGTTTTTTATTTGTTTTTAGACTAACAGTTAAAAATCCAAAAGCAAAGAGCTACGTTTAACAACAAATTACACGATTGCACAAATTTTTCTATTAGTCCAAAGCCAATGTCCAGAGTCCAAAGTCAAAACCAAATTCGAAATTACTATTTGTCATTTTGCTTTTTAAGTTTTGATATTTAAGTTACAAGAAAGGTGCTTGAACTCTCCCTAAAGTCTCAAAAAAGCACCCTTGACAAAAAATTTTTATTCACTATAATTATACACTAAGGAGGTTGGCATGAGAATAAGAAGTTATTTTTTATTATTGATTTTATTTTCATTTTCATTACTTTATCCCTTTACCGACGACGAGGAGAATTTATGAAAAAAGACAGTTCTTTTTTTATTTGCGGTTTTACAATCCTTTTATTCCTGGTGGGGGTTACCCAGCCGGCCCAGGCTGAGGACAAAAAGGCCTCTAGCTGGGGGATTATCCACGTTACGGGCAACTACCACGGAGAGTCCAGGGATTACGTCGGATCCGCGGACGGCTTTGATATTCTGGCGGGCTTCGATTTCCTTTTGTGGGACGAGTTCGGTCTTTATGCCGGTCCCCGGCTTGGTTGGTACACGGAGACTGTTTGCACAGCCTACATGACTCCTGAACTCGCCATGCATCATAAACCGTCCGTCGGGGCACAAATTTACCTTGACTATCCCTCGCCTTTTTTAAAACAGCTTGAGGGAACAGCGGGCTTTGCCTTCGACGTTCTCATCAATCTGGACGATCTTCACAGCGATCCGGAAGAACGTACATACACTTTCATCTCGGCCTTCCTGGGCATCCGTTTTATATTCAGTGAATTCATCCACCTGGAGGCGAGACTGGAAGCGGGAAACTTTCCCTTCTTTGACGATCCTCCTGTTTTTGTGAAAGGAGGACTCCAAGCGGGCATCCATCTCTAACGGGCTCAAAAAACAACCTTGACAAAAAACTTTTTATTCACTATAATTATATAAAGAGGAGGTTAGTATGAAAAGGAGAAATTATTTCTTATTATCTGTAGTATTTTTATTACTTTATTCATGTACTAACATTGAAGAACAGGCGGATTATTTTCCGAACGCTGATGGAAACTGGTGGGAATATCAATATTCTGACTCATTAACGATGAGATTGGAGCTTTCAGGTATAGGAACCATTGACAATACAGAGGTTCAAAGATTAGTATGGAATGATGAAGGAGATATAAATACAGATTATCTATTAAAGAATGAAGCAGAGATTATTCTTTATACTACACCCCAGTCCTGGTCCGCCTTTACCCTCGCGAAACTTCCTCTTGAGGAGGGTAATTCGTGGGAAGCTTTCCAAATCATAGTATTAGGGGATACGACAACCATAACCGCCCACGTGGAAGAAAAACAGAGTGTATCCGTTCCTGATGGTGAATTTGGCGATTGTTATCCAATTTACTATGAAAATCAGACATTCGGAGAACCAGTAAGGATATATCTTGCCCCTGATGTAGGTCCTGTGAAATTCGAGTATGCTACCGGGAGAGAGGAGGTGTTGGTCAACTATGAGGTGGAGTAAAATAGTCTTTCTTAGTTATTTGTTGTTTATAATCTGGGGTTGTGATGACATAGAGAGTCCTGGCGATGGGTATTGGAACGTATATGGTGGGAAAATAAGTGATATAGGAAAGATTTATGTGGATAAAGTTTCGGTTGCGGAGTCGCTAAATGTGGCAAGAATTTATCTTTCGCTTTCGGAAGGAAGAGCAAACAGATTTACAACCTGGAGAGTGCTTGACCCAGATGATCCTGCAACTGAAGATTTAGTTGACCCTAATGGGGAAGACTGGTATGATAACGGCTATATGGGTTATGGTGAGAATTATTTGCCGGTTGATTTACCGACTTTGCACGCCACCAAATCTGATGCATACGATGGAGAGTGGGGTGAGAGGGATTTTTTAACTGACGAGAATGGAGATGTTGAAATTTTTATGCGGGTATATCCGGATAATAGTGATTATCAAGGATATCATCCTGGAGATAATTTCATCATTACCTGTGTTGTCGGAGATACTGGTTACTTATCAGATACGACTTATCCCTTGACAAGCTGGAAGAAAATGCGAATCGAATATGATTATATGGAAGGGTGCACTCTTTCGATAGTAGGGTTCACCACAATAGAAAGAGCATTTAAGGGAGAAAATGTTCTATATGGTGGCAATAGGGACTATAACCACTGTACATATCTTGAGTTCAAAGATGATTCAACACATTTATTTAGAAGCGATACAAATATTAATCGTTATGCTTTTGACTTTACTAATTTAAAACTTGAAATCAATGAATTTTTTGCCTCATATCGAAGTGATTCGATCCAATACCCTTTTTATCATGTCGGAGCATGCAGCCTGGATAACACACCGGATACTTTAGATATCCATGGTCAATGTCGTTATCGCATTTCCCTGGATAGTCTAACCTATACTCCTTACATCTCAACTGTTTATATTCGTAAAATTATAAATGATTTCGATGGAGAATTAACTGCATGGCAGTTGAAGGCTGCAATAGGACTTGTTAGTTCTCACGAATTGGGACACTTTGCAGCACAATTAACTGACGCTTATTTGGAACCAGGAGACCATATAAATCCTGTTTATTGTATTATGACAAGTTCTGATAAGATAGCAGAAAATATGCGATATGGTAACAATATGTACTTCTGTCCGGCCTGCATTAGAATGTTTAGAGGAAATATGTATGTACGCGGGCCCCAGGTATTTTAAAAAAGAGGTGTAAAATGATTAATTTTCTTATTTTTTTTGTACTTTCCGTTCCGGAAATTAAAACCGAGGGTATCGAACTTCACTGTTCCTTGTGGCAGCAAAAAGAAGAATATCTTACTGGAGAACCTATCTTTTTGCGAATAAGTGTTATAAACACTTCTTTAGAAAAAATTTGGGTTTTACCAATTGATCTTAGATTTGGGTTTACAGGTATTTATATGTCAGTGGATAAACGGGAAAACGTTAAATTAAATATGGGTACAAGTTTTAATTGGAGCTTTCCTCGCAATCCCGATCCAAACAGGAAACCTAGGGGCTTCTATCCATTAGAAAAAGGGGATTCTATATATAAATATATATTTATAAACGAACCCTGGGAATACGATATACCCTCATCTACTCATCGTTATAAAGTAGAAAAAGTTAGACACGGCTTGAATTTAAAATTATTCTCCGCGTTAGAAAACTTATCATCATCATTCTCCTTATGTGGAGAAATAGAAAAAGAATTTAATATTGAATTCAGTATAGTCCCCCCTGAAGATATTAGAGAACTTGAACTAATAACAACTATAAGAAATCCTAAATGGCCTTTTGTTCCCGAAAAAAGTTGGGAAGAAAAGACAAGAGCATATAATAAATTGTTAAAAGAATACCCTAATAGTTCCTATAAACCCCTTGCGATGCGCGTCCTCGAAAAGAAGAGGTTTTTGGAAAGCTATCCAAATTCGCCTCTTGTTTATGAAATAATAAAAGAAGCAGCAAGAATTGGCATCCAAGGATTGGATATACCTCTCTGGGTTAAAAATAAATCTGAGTATAGAAGAGATTATCAGGAAAGTTTCGGTGACTTTGACAAGGAAAAATGCCTTGATTATTTCAATTCTTTTCTTGAAAATGAAAAATATAGAGGAACTTTACTTGAAGATGCGATCCTTCTATGGGTTGATGATGTTGAAAAAGGCGATGTAACAATATGGAGAGAACCGTCTTCAACTTACAGGAGGAGACCAAAATGATTTTATTGTTACTTTTAATTTTCACAACCCCTAATATAATCGAAAACAGGGACGATTTAATAAAGAAGTACAATATAAAAAGCCCTTTGTTACAGGGTAACCCAGTAGATAAAAAAGGAAGTAACCTTAGGGAGGAAAGACACCTCATTCAAATGAATTTACTCGAGGAGCCGGTGACTATAGAGAGATTTACAAAAAGTGTTTTTCATGAATATTATGGTGGGGATAAGGATGGTTTTGCTGATGTGTATCCGATAATGATTATGAATACTCCCATTGGAAGGGTATCTTTTATGGGAGATCCTATCTGGATGAGGATAATGTGGTACTGGGAAGAAAGTCCGAATTTTTATTCTTTTGGTTCGCCTGGCCCAGGGAATGGAGAGTTTAAAGGCGTGGGGGATATAGATGGGAAATATCCAAATTTATTTATTACAGATACATGGAATCATCGAATTCAACATTGGAGAGTAGAGATTGACAGTGTTTATATCTCTCTTCAAGGGAAGTGGATAAAGTTCATAAGAGAAATCAAATTCGTTAAATCCTTTGGAGAAGGAAGGCTCTCAATTCCTGAGGGTTTAGACTATAGTGATAACGGCACACCAGATGAAATCAGCGATGACCTTATATATGTTGCGGATATGGAATCTCTCATAGTGAAATTTAGAACAGACGGAACATTTATTGGTAACTTCGGAGAAAAAGGTCGTAGACGCAACGGAAAAGGATATTTTGGCGGACCTAAAGACATTGCGGTTGGTAAGGAAAACGGGGTAAACACAAATAGTATTTATGTGATGGATAAAGCGAATGATTGTATTATAAATTACCCTGATGGAGTAGATATAAGCTCTCCTGAGTTTTACTGGAATATGTATAAATATCCCGAAACTAGTGAATTTTCTCTTTATACGATCGATGTCGATTACTTTGGATACCCTTATGTTGGAGATTCGAGAAGTAGAATTGTAAAATACAAAAAGGACCTCTCGGATACCCTATGGAGTTATGGTTCTTATGGGTTTGGAGAAGGACATTTCAATCACATCCACGACATCTACATCTACCAGGATGAGCTCCTTGCGACTGAGAGATGGACAGATTCCTCGGGTATATCTTACTACTGGATAGAGAGTGTTAAAGATACAGTACCTCCTCTGGTAGAAATAGTTTCTCCACCTGATACAACCTACGTGAATGGGGAGATAAAGATAGTCGGTACAGTGAAGGATGATTATCTTAAATACTGGCAGGTTTATTATGGAGACGGGGTTTCTCCCGATGAATTCAATCTAATCAATTGGGGCACTGATGATAAGGAATGTGAAGTTTTAACCGAATGGAATACTTCCAATGATTCCGAAATAGTAAGTATTCTCTTACTTGCCCGGGACGAAGGTGGAAATATCTCAACGGATACGGTGAGAGTATGGGTTGGCGAACCTCCAGTTGATTTATCAATCTCTAAAATAGATAGAAAAAGATGTAAGTGGGGTATATTTAATAGATTTAGATTTCCTCTTGATGTATGTGTCGATGATGAATTAAACATCTATGTGTCAGATACATATCGTAGATTAATTCATAAATTTGACCCTGAAGGTTCTTTCCTTTTTTCCTTCAGCAATTACGGAAGAGGAAGGTGCAGGTTCGTAAAACCCAGGCCCAGATATCCTTTTTATCCTTTCAGAGTTTTTTTTCCTTATATTTATTACGGAAGAGTAAAATGTAGGTTCATGAGACCTGCGGGAATAGCGTCCCGTAGGGATAAAGTCTATATTGCCGATTTAAGCAATCGCCAGATTCAGGTATTTGATACCAGCGGTTCCTATCTTTATATGTTTAATGTTAACGGACCAAAACATTACATATTTAACCAATCCGAGGACATAGTTCTGCAGGAAGATGATAGTATTGATATTCAGGTATTTGATACCAGCGATTCCTATTTGGATGAGGTAGTTAGTAATGAGCAAGAACGCTGCATGTTATTTAATCATCCTTTTGATGTAGCTCTGCATGAAGAGAGTGATGTCTACGTTTCAGATAGGAGCAAGCACAGAATTCAAAAATTTACAGAAGAGGGAAACTACGTCTCATCCTTCGGAAGCTTTGGTGATAGTACTGGTGAGTTTAATAATCCTTGTGGAATAGATATAATAGGTAACGAGATAGCCGTTTCAGATAGAGAGAATGATAGGGTTCAACTCTTATCGCTATCTGGTGAAGTGAAGAGGATTATAGAAAGTGAATTTGACCGCCCTTATGATGTAGGGTTTGATTCGGATACTTCCTTATATGTTGTTGATTGCAATATGCACCGGGTTCAGAAATTTGATCGTTTTGGCAATCATTTACTTACGATATATGACGGTTCATTAAGACTACCCATGGGATGTGAGGTAAGTGATGCTCTTTATATCTCGGATACTCATAATAACAGGATACTGAAATTCAGAGGTTGGTTTTCATTACCCGGTGAACGTCGCATCAGCATGTTTGAAACTCTTCTTTCGAGGAGGAACTCCATATCCTGCGTTTATCCCAATCCTTGCAGTAAAGAAGTAAAGATATATATGGAAACTCAGCCGAAGAGTAGTGCGGTGACTCAAAGTGTAGAATCAGCAGGAGGTACTTCTTTCCATTCTGTACAACTTGATATTTACAATATTACCGGGAGAAGGGTAAGGAATTTGTTCGATGGGAAAATAAATACCAACCAGTATCTTTTCAACTGGAACTTAAGAGATAATAGTGGAAATGTTGTTCCTTCCGGGGTATATTTCTACAGATTGAAAGTTGATGAAAAACACGAAAGCAATAAGATAATTGTGGTGAGATAAGAAATTCAAAAATAGAATTATCCACGGATTAACATGGACAGCCACAGATTTGAAAAATTTTTGTCGTTTTAAAAAAAATGAAATTTGGGATCGGTAGTTGGGAAATCCGTGAATATCAGCCTGCCCTGTAAGGGAGGAACGACCGTACCAGGGTGAAAATCAGTGGCTAATATTAAAAAGGTTATTTGTGAAATTTGTGCAATTTGTTGTTAAAAAATTTTCCTTTATAACGCTCACTTGACAAAATTTAAAAAATTCGTATACTTTCAGATAAATATATTTGTGTCTAAATTTAGAGTTTATAAAACAAGTCATAAAAAAAGGAGGAAAATATCATGAGGAAATCAGTAGGAGTATTGTTAGTAGTTTTGTTGCTTCTGGGAATCATTGGTTGCGCATCCAGCCAGGCGAAGGGAACAGTTATAGGAGCCGCTGCGGGAGGAGTAGTCGGAGGCTTGATAGGTAAGAAAGCAGGAAATACCGCTTTAGGAGCCATATTAGGCGCAGTAATCGGCGGTGCTGCAGGAAATTATATAGGTAATTACATGGATAACCAGGCTGATGAAATGAAACGAGACATTTCGGGTGCAAAGATTGAACGCGTTGGTCAAGGTATCAAGATAACCTTTGATTCCGGTTTATTGTTTGA
>CAZQNI010000004.1:0-14317 GCA_964594255.1 uncultured bacterium
TTTTTACCTCAAATTTTTCTTTACTAAAATTAAAAAGAATAACTTTAACTTCGCCTCGATAATCGGAATCTATCGTCCCCGGAGAATTCAACACCCCGATTCCAAACTTCGAGGCGAGTCCGCTTCTGGCTCTTATTTCTCCTTCATATCCAGAAGGAATCTCAAGAGCAACTCCTGTGGGAATCATTTTAAAATCGCCTGAAGCTAAAATACAATCCTCAGAAGCATACAAATCTAACCCGGAACTACCGTCTGTTTGGTAGTCGGGAAGCGGTAGACTTTCATCCAGTCTTTTAACTTTTATTGTTAAAAGCATAAAGACCTTCTCTTGAAATCTCCATAGTAGCCCTTTCCCGAACTCATTTTTCGACTCCTCTCACTGCTGGTAATCCCAGATACTGATTAAGCGCATCCTGTAATATATCAAGACCTTCCTCCAGAATTTCAGGATTGAGATAACGATAGTCAATTAAAACTTCCCCTTCATCTTCATATTGATCAGAATGAAAAAATACCGAAGGTGCTACAAATACTGTTCTTTTATCCCGATTATACTCGCAAAGCAACCATTCCACAAATGTATCGGCACTTGGTACGGGAAGTTTTAAAAAAATCGAAGAAATACTGTTAGAATAAGCTGCCGAAACATCTTCCCTACTCTTAATAAACTCCTGAATGATCGTTCTATTTTGTTCTATCGCTGCCAATCTATTATTTATAATCTTAGAAGAGTTCTCAAGAAAATAATCAATCAAAGAAAGATCATACGGCGTTATAGGAAATAAATCACTCGCAATTAATTCAATCTTAGAAGATAACGTTTCGTGGAAAACGACTATAGTTGAATCGCCAAGAGAAAAATCTCTTAAAAAATTGTTCACTCTGATCACTCTCTCATTATTAACTGAAAGATCCTTCAAAAAAATCAAACCCTTAGGATCCTTAACCAAATGACTAAGCGATTCATCAACAGCTAAAAAAAGCTGGTAATTCCTGGAAATAAAAAGCATCCTTTCAAGGCTTTCTTTTGGATAAAGAATACTTCCCGAAAAGTTAGGTTCAGAAAAATATAACAACTTCGTTCGTGGCGTCAAAGAATCTTCTACATCTCTTCTCAAAGGAATATCAAAATCCTCCGCAGAATTTGTCTCTATAAGTTTTACGTCTAACGAAAGAATATCGGTATATTGCTTTATGAAATAAGGAGCAGGAGCAGGAGTCAACACTTCGTCTCCCACATCAGTAGTAGTAAAAAAAAGCAGGTAATATGCCGAGAACCTGTTGGGAAGAATCAGCAATTTATAATCATTCGAAATTCCAAGATACAATTTAAGTCTTCTTATAACTTCATCACTTGTAAGAGGTCTAATATCAGTCAGATGATGTGTGCTAATAGGATCCACAGAAAAAAGATTTATAATTTGCACATCACGATTTATAAAATAGGAAAATCTCTCTCGGTAAAAATTAAAGAGAAAAGAATCATATAAAGAAAATCTTCTTGAATTGTAAATATCACCAAGAGACATTATCTTCTTCCCCTAATACTGTTAGAACAAAATTATCCGGCTTTAAGTAGCTTTTCGTAACAACTTTAATCTCTTCGGCGGAAACATCTTCTATTTTCTTTAAAAGATCAGCTATGGTGGAACGTTTCCCCTTACATATTTCTTCTTTTACATTCCTTTCCATTCTATTTCCACTGCTTTCCAAAGATATGACAATATTACCTTTCAACCTTTCCTTCGCGGTTGCAACCTGGGAATCTGTAAAATTCAGAGAAGACAACAAATCTCTTGTTTCATTTAGAGCATCCTGTAACTTATTTTCATCGGTAGAAAAATATATGCCAAAAATTCCGGCATCGCTGAAAAATTCGTTAAAAGTTGATACCTCATAAACATAACTTAAGTCCTGACGTAATTTTTGGAACAAAAGGGAACTCATACCCGAACCGAGTATAGTCCCCGCAACGAGAAGCGCAAATCTCAGTTCATGATTATAGGAAAAAGAAGGAAACGAAAGTGCAACATATTTATGATTTAAGTCCGGTTTTGCAATAGCATTTATTTTTTTACTTTGGACCGAAGGAAACTCCCTCGAAAAACCACCGCCTTTTTTCTTAATAATTTTCCTGTTAATTAAATCGCATAAACTATCATGATTAACCTTGCCTACAGCAGACACGAATATCCGCTCAGCTGTCCAACTTTTATCCCAGAATTCTATTATATCCTTACATTTTATATTGTTTACAGATTCAAAGCTTCCTAAAATTAATCTTGCCAGAGGATGGTTTTCGCCAAAAGTACTCTTAAAGGTATAATCGAAAAGCAAACTTTCAGGAGAATCGTTAAACATTTTAATCTCTTGCAAAATTACCGCTCTTTCTGATTCTAATGCATCTTCTGCAAACTTAGGATTCCCTATCAAATCAGAAAGAATGTCACACGCAAGATTAACCTCTTCCGGAAGGACATGCACATAAAGAGAAGTCCACTCTCTGGAAGTTGAAGCATTTAAATATCCTCCTCTCGATTCTATAGCGAGAGAAATTTCCCTTTCGCTGCGATTTTTAGTGCCTTTAAATACTGAATGTTCAGTAAAATGAGATATACCCGCCTTTTTTTCATCCTCATCTCTTGAACCAACGGTTATGTAAATACCAACGATAACAGAGTATGCTGAAGGTATAAACTCTGAACATACTGTAACCCCGGAAGGCAAAACATTTTTTCTATAATTATCCATTAACCATAACCTATTCTAAAAAAATACAATTCATTGGTTTCTCATAAAAAAAGAATACCTAAAACTATTAATTTATTCAATGTATAATAATGCACCCAACAATATATGTCAATGGGAAAATGTGACATTTAAAGTAGGAAAATCCTTATTATAACTGACTTGCAACCATAATGATGCTGGATGAGTCCTTCCATAGAACTAAATTCTAACTATCACCCTTTTTAAAACAAAAAGTTATAGCAGTAAGAAAAATTATAAAGCCAATGAAACTTAATAAAGAAGCAATATTAAATATCCGGGATTTATAAACAAAACGAACTTCATGTTCTCCCTCCGGAACAAAAACCCCGTAGAAAATATAATTAGCTTTATATATTCTTTCTTTTTTGCCGTCTATATAACATTTCCAGTCCGGATGATAATTCTCCCGAATAATAAGAAAAGCCGGTTTACTGGTTTTAACATCTAAAACCTTTTCATTTGCAATGATTCTAACAATATTTACTTCTCCCTTATCCATCGACAGGGCAATCTCCGGTTCTTCCTCCAAAATAGCAACATCTCCCGGTTTAAATTCCGGAGATAAAATCCTACGTAACACCTCCCCGGCGCTATCAACTACCGTATAATTATACATGAGAGAAAACCTCGGCAAGAAGTTTTTGTTTTTTAAAACTTGATATTCCCTTCCCACAAACACAACATCAAAATTCGAATAAAATGCGCGTAATTCTTGTATAACCTGCTTAATACTTTCCGAATAGCGGGTCAAATCTTCAGGTAGTCGAGGGACCATTATGTATTTAACATTCAACATAGACAGCGCATGAGGAAAATTAAAGAGATTGGGGGCTCTAAACATTACACTTCCTTCGGCACCAATAAATTCCTGATATCTTCCCGGCGGATTAGGACCATACCCGGCTATACTATATATATTATGGTAGTCAAAATAGCCACTTTTTGCCCATCTGTAATTTTCAAAGGGAAAGATCCTATATAAACTTTTATCCTGGGAAATATATCCGGTAACGTCATCCATAGAATAGTATTCTTCAGGCTGAGGAGCTGCACTGAGATATTTCTTATCTACAGACCACTGATCCACAATAAGAACAAGGAGTAAAAGAGGTATAGCCTTACTGAATTCTAACTTTTTTATTATAACAGCATAGATTATACCGCCATTGATAATGAATAGCAGTGTTACTAACCACAGATTTTCTTTAAAATTGCTAAAGTTATCAGACATTATAGCAATTTTCTGCTGGATGCTTTGTCTTCCCATAATCCCTGACCAACCCACAGAAAAATGTTGCTTCATTGAATTTAAAATACCTTTATCACCAATATTTACCACAAGGGTTGCAAATAATACCAACCCTGCCAAAACGCAAATATAAGAGATTGCTCTTTTTCTTTCCTCCTCAGTTCTCTTTTTCAATTCGCTTAAAACCTCAGCTCCAAATCCAGATAGCACCGCAATACCGAAAGTAGTAAGAAAGAAAAACATTGATGGAGCCCTGAATTTCTTCGCCATAGGAACCAAATAATAATAAAGTCTGAAAACTGGCGTATTTTTTCCCAGGGCAAGAATTAAAGTAATACCCGTAAACCAGGCAAAATATTTTATCAAATATCTCTTTTTTCTGTAAAAGAATGCAAATCCAACCAGTATTATGGGTAATATACCAAGATATCTTGAGTCCAGTTTAAAAAAACTCTCACCCCAGTAATTATCAAGTATACCGGAAAAATGAGGCGTTATTAGATTAAATAATTCCGAGGTCGGCATCGACCATGAAGTTGTGTATTCGTATCCTCTTGTAGCACCTCTAGCTCCGTATCCGAGAGAAAAAGCAGGTGGAAGTAGCTTTACAGAAATAATAAGCGCAGCCAAAATTGCACCCATGGCAAAAAACCCTGTCAATTTTAGAACTCCACCTAACTGAGCTTCTTTTCTCCTTCTCAATATTTCATATACAAAATAAAAGAACACCCCTATCATCGACCAATAGTCGATTTGGACATGTCCGGCCAGCAGTAACAGTCCTGTAATACCACCAAACATAATAAAATCAAGAAGACTTTCCTTATTTAATGCCCTATGTAAAAATAGAAAAGAGTAAGGAAGAACTACCACGCCTATCATCCTTCCAAGGTGCCCGCCATACGTTGTGGAAATTAACTGCCCGGCAAACATAAAAGTAATTCCACCGACCAGTGAAGCAAGATGAGATAACTTGTATTCTCTGAGTAATAAAAACATTCCCAATCCGGCAAGAAAAATGTGAATTATAAATTGTATGGTTTGTCCAACATGAATCGGCAAAATAAAACCTATCAAATTCAGAGGATATACTATACTACCTGCACCACCTGCAGCCATTGTAGGATGACCACTAAAACTATATAAATTCCACATTGGAAGCCTATGATTTTGTTTGATGAAATCTAAATTTGTTTTTAGACTGGGATACCCCGATATAAGCCAGTCGGAACCATACATCATTTTTCGAGGAGTTAAAAGATTTCCGAAATAAATAACCGATAATATCAAAAACAAAAATACTATTATTTTAACTTTGTTTCTTTCCCAAAAATCAATAGGATTCATTCAAATCCTCCCCCTTTTATAATTTCATTCTACTGTGTCCTTAACTTTTTTTCTATAATTATGTCTAAATGCATCAAATAATCAACCCCTTTTAGATTAAAACCAGTAGAGACTACTCGCCGTCAGTTTTTTTCTCGGTTGAATTTTCGAATCTTCTCGCTTTCTAGATTATCTTAGGAAAAAGATGTTTAAAGAGCATCAAAATCTAATCCAGTCTTATATTTTGCCTGACAAGAATGGGCCAAACCTTGACAGACCATATAAAAAGTTTATTTTCTAACAATTCGGTAAAAAAAATGCAGGCTTTAGGTTAAAAAATATGTATCAAATAACTAAAATTTTCTATTTTATAAAATGAGCCAGGGAGTTAGAAAAGGCTCTATTTTCTCTTTCATCGGATATGGATTCGCCGGTTTGTTCCTTGCTTTATTCCATGCATTTGCCGGAAGATGGCTGGGAGTTGAACATTATGGTTTACTGAATACCCTGCTTTCTTACATAAACATTACAACGGCGTTAGTAGTTATAGGTATAACTGAATTTCTAAGCCGATATATTTCTTTTTATGAGGCAAGATCTGATAAAGAAAAAGAAACCGAAACCATACAAACATCATTCATTATTTATTTAATCTTGCTCTCTATAGTCTTTATATTCTCTTTAATTTTGAAAAAACAAATCCTTAAAAATTATTTCAATAACAATGTTATAATATTTTACCAATTTCTTCTCGGAATAATTTCTCTCTCGCTCTTTTATTTTTATAACGGACTACTAAGAGGTTATAGAAAATTCAGGATATTCTCAATAGGTAACGGATTTCAAGGTTTTTTGATGCTTTGTTTTCTCTTTATCTTTATAAAATTATTAAGACTAAACGAAACATCAGCCGGATGGTGTATAGCAGTGGCTTCCATATTAATTATCATTTTTTACCAACCTTTTATAAAAAACGCTTCCTTTTGGACTTTTAAGGATAAAAAAACTTTTAGTGGAGAGATAATCAAGTTCATATTTGCGGCTACTTTCATATCTCTTATGAATATGTGGCTTTTTAGAGCCGGGCCTATTTTGTTAAAAACAGTTGGCGGAAGCGAAGCGGATAAACTTGTAGGGCTTTTTAGCGCAATGGTTATGCCCTTAAATCTTGCAAGATTTATTATAATATCTTTAGAGGCAGGTTTCTATCCTAATCTAAGCAGAGCTTACTCAATTGAAGACAAAAATTTAATAAAAAGATACATATTTAAAAGCTTCGGAGTAGTTATACCAATAATATTATTCACATTGCTTATTTATTCTCTCTTCGGGCCTAAGCTCGTATTACTTATATATAAAGAAGAATACGCCGTTTCAAGAATAGATACTATCTTATTGGCTTTTGTTTATTCTTTTTATTTTCTCGGGCTCCATTTGGCTAGAATAATGATGGCAAGAAACACTCCGGGTTATTCATCGCTATCCTTAGGTCTTGGTATTGTGGGAATGTTCGTTGTAATAATATGGTTTGAACTTCCTCCCCTGCGTCTGGTCGAAATAAGCTTGCTTGCATGCAATTTTCTCTATTTCTCAATTCAAGGATTGTTATTTTTAATCATTAAAACAAAAAAATACAAAGAAACCCATAATATTTAAAACAACAAAAAATTTTTTTAACGTTCTTTATTTTCTAGTATTTCCTTAAAAACCTTACGATGTTCTTTAACTAGCCGATCACTAGACCAGTTGGCAACCACCCTTTCCCTTGCAACTTCACCCTTTTTCTTAAGTAAATCGACATCTTTAAGAGCAATACTTATTTTTCTTGCTATATCATCGGGATTACCCGGTTCCATTAAAAAGCCAACGTCTTCATCGATTATCTCAGGCAAACCTCCTATTCTACTGGCAGCTATAGCTTTACCGCAAGCCATCGATTCAAGAGCAGCAATAGAAGTTGCTTCCATAAGTGACGGTATAACAATTAAATCTGCGGAAGCAATGATTCCTGGCATCTTCTCGTTAGGCACGCTACCTAAAAGTGTTACTCTTTCTTTTATTTCAAGTTCTTCCAATCTTTTTTCAATTTCTTTACGTAAAGGACCATCTCCTGCAACGATTAATTTTACTTTTCCTCTCGAATGAATTTTCGGCATTGCTTCTATTAAAAAATGGACTCCATTTTTTTCAACAAGACGCCTCGGACAAACCAAAATCAGTTCTCCCTCATCTCTATTAATACTTGGTTTAATTTCCTGAGAAAAAAGTTCAGTATCTACAGGATTAATCAGAGATTCTATTTCCTTACCCGGCACCAATTTCTCTCCAATCCTTTTTATCTCTTTACTCGCAGCAAATACGAAATCCGCCCTGTTTATACCCCACTTCAAATATGGTTTGAAAATAAATTTTTCTGAAACTTTTATGAAATGCGAACTGTGCAAGGTGAGAATAAAGGGCTTATTTTGAAAAATTTTTGCAAACATACATGGAAATATTGAAGCGATATCATGTCCATGAACAATATCCGCTCTTCCGGCTCTTCTCAAAAAAATCAAAAGAGAAAAAATTGTGGTTAAAACCCAGCCAATTAAATTCTTTCCAAAAAAAGGCGTCCTGATTATTAAAATACCATCATAAATCTCAACTTTTCGAGATTTAAATGAACTAGATGTAATGACCTCAACTTCATCGCCCTGTTTTATAAATCCACGCGCAAGATTCAGCATATGCGTCTCCATCCCCCCCACCTCAGGATAAAAATACATTCCGTTAAATAAAATACGCATTAAACTATTTTACTTTTCCGAAAAACTCTTCTATCGCTGCTAAAATTCTCCCGCTCGCCTTACCATCACCATAAGGATTTTTATCTTTTATCATTTTCTTTCTTTCGTTTTCATTATCCAACAAAATTGAAACTTCCTCTACAATTCTATCCTTATTCGTTCCTAAAACCCTGGCAACACCAGCTTTTACTCCTTCCGGACGTTCGGTTTTATTTCTCAAAACAAGGACGGGAACCTTGAACGAAGGCGCCTCTTCCTGAATACCTCCGGAATCTGTCAGAACGAGACAGGATTTCGACAAAAGAAAAACCATATTCTTATAGCTAACTGGTTCTATAAGCTTCACATTAGGAAAATTGCCGAGAATTTTCTCAGCCGGTTTTTTAACATTCGGATTGGGATGCACAGGATAGACTATAAAAATATCTTCTCTTTCCGCTATTTTACTGACAGCCTGAAATATACTTTCAATTGGTTTTCCGAAACTCTCTCTTCTATGACAGGTAAAAAGTATTATTTTTTTATCTTCCGGTATTAATTTCTTTATATTTTTTTCAGGTTTCGTATTCTTTATAATCCACTTAAGGGAATCAATTCCGGTATTACCGGTCACAAATATTTTTTCTTCGGGAACATTGCATTTGATTAAATTATTTCTGGACCACTCAGTGGGAGGAAAAAGCAAATCACTGATATCATCGATAAAAACTCTATTTAACTCCTCCGGAAAAGGTTGATACTTGTCGAAAGTCCGGAGACCCGCTTCAATATGACCAACAGGAATCTTTTTATAGAAAGCACTCAACGCAGAAACAAAGCTTGTAGTTGTGTCCCCTTGAACCAATAAAAGGTCTAAATCCTGACTTTGTAAAATATTTTTCATATTCTTTATCAAATTTTCAGTTATATAAAATAGATCCTGATTTTCCTTCATTAAGTTGAAATCTACATTTACCTTCAAACCAAATAATTGGATAACCTGATCCAACAACTGCCTGTGTTGGGCACTTGCTATAATAAACGGTTCCAAATTTTTCGCCTCTTTTAAAGCCAAAGCAACAGGCGCCATTTTTATCGCATCAGGTCTTGTACCAAACAACAAACCTATTCTTTTCATTTGAACGAATATAGATAAAGCAAAAAAAATGTCAAGTTAAAAATCTAAAGTATATACAACACCCTTGACTATGCAATTCCCGATACTATACTTGAGAGCTGAAAGATTAAAGATAAGATTCTTTTGTTTTTTTAAGGAATCGAATTTTAATACAGGAGGAGGATGGTTAAAAATAAGATTTGTATACTGGCGTTTATCGGGTCCGATAATACGGGCGATGAAGCAATATTGTTTTCTCTTTTATCCGCAATCAGAAATACTGAAAACCTTATCAGGATTTTCTCGTTTAATACAGAAAAAACTAAAGCACTATTAAAGGACTTAGCCGACGGAAATATTGAAGTAATAAATATTGAAAATCATAGTTTGGTATTAAGAAAAATAATCGATTCAGATATTTTAATCTGTGGTGGCGGAGGTATTATTCAGGACCGAACAAGCTTTTATAGTTTGCCTTTCTTCTTGCTAAGAGCTTTACTGGCAAAATCAGCGAATAAGAAAATTATGTTTTACGGAATTGGAGCGGAACCTCTGCGTTCCAATTTCAGCAAAATATTAACAAAATTTGTTCTGAACTCTTCAAATATAATAACTGTAAGAGATAAAGAGTCGAAGCAAAATCTTCTGGACTGCGGCATAAAAAACAACCTAATTAAGATAACTGCTGATCCGGCAGTTTCACTGGGTGGAATTTCCGGAATAGAAGCCAAAAAATTATTACGGGAACAAGGCATAAATATCAATAAAAAGATAATGGTTATATGTTTAAGACAATGGTTCGACATTTATAGACTCATACCGGTAAAAATCGTTAAAAAGTTTAACATTCGAACAAAAAAAGATAAACTAAAATACGAATACTTTATTAAAGAAATATCAAAATTCCTGGAATATTGCGAAAACAAATTAGAATTCCAACTTGTTTTTTTACCATTCTGGAAAGAAAGAGACAATAAAGTTCACAAAGAAGTCAGGGAATTAATCAAAAATAAGGACAATGTTTTTGTTTTAGAAAAACATTATAATCCTTTGGAAATTAAAGGCATAATAAGTATTGCGGATTTTATACTCGGAATGAGATTGCACTCAATAATTTTTGCAACAACAAAGAAAAAAGATTTTCTTGCAATAAATTATTCAGAGAAAGTTAAAAATTATTTAAATATATTAATAACCGAAAAGCCAACTCTCGAAAATGTTTACATTGACCCTGAAAACTTTTCTCAAGCAGAGCTAATAAAAAAAATGGATTTCTTCTTATCCAATAAACCCTCCTGGTCTCCAAGCTTCGCGAAAAAAATATCCGGAATTATAAATCAAGAAAAAAAGAATATCTATTATTTCAAAGAAGTACTTAATACTAAACCTAAAAGAAAAAAATTCCATTAAATTTTCTACATTTTATCTACTACAATTAAATCTATATTTACTTGCATTACAGAGTATTTATAAGAGTTAAGAATGTAAAGAAATCGAAGCATACTCCCTTCACATATATACTTTAAAAAACCTATTACTTTAAAAATTTCTCTTTTCGATTCAAATATTTTATTTTTTTAAAATTTCTAACAACAGTTGTCAAATACTTATTGTAAGGGTACAATATATTAACAATTAAATTTTCTCGGGAAAATTGAGTAAGCAAGTAAGATTTCAACCTTTCTTCATCAGTTGCGTAAGGAATATTTGTATAACAGGAACCAAGTTCAAAATGGAAATGAGCATCACTACATGCTATCATAGGTTTAGAAAGGCTACGTGCTAAATTATAAGCTTTAAGGTTACTCTTAAAATCCAATCTCCCATTAAAAGCCTCTATGCAGTCCACTTTAGCTGCTAAAGACTCTACCGATTTATGCCCTTTATAAGGATGCGGCAAGACAGTGATTGCCCCTTGAGATTTTAGTTCCTCAACGCAATCCTCAAAATCTTTACATTTAAATTGATTCTTTACAAAAAGACCTACCAGGTCTCCCTTATTAGTTTTTATTTCTATTCCAGGAATTATCATAATACCCATCTTAATTGAAAAATTTAATCTATTGAATACATCATGATCTGTTATCGCTATCCCCTGCAGGTTAATTCTCTTAGCGGTTTTAATGAGCCTCTCTAATGAAACCATTGAATCAAAGGAAGATTGTGTATGCACATGAAGATCTAATTTCATATTTTATTTTTATTTAAAATAATATTAACGAGTGTGGATGAAATCAAATATATATTGGGCTTTAAATCATTTAAACTCAAATTGTTGCCAATATCAGGATCAATACTATCTCTAAAAAATCTAACTATACTCAAAAACTTATGGGGACTGGTAAAAACATTTCCCAAGTCTTCAGGGAATATCCATTGATATTTTCTACCTAACTTATATGACTTGAAAATCGGAGAATTAATCTCTCTGGTTCCAAGCTTAAAAAGTAACAGAGGAAAATCTACTCCACATACAAGAGCGAGTTCCAATGAACCCCAAAATTTGGCATTAACTTCCATTAAATAATAAACTCCATCTTTTCTGTCTCTTTTGAACTCTACCATTGAAATGCCATGCCAATTTAACGAATCAAGAAGTTTTCTACCTAAACGTTCCAATTCTCTGTCACAAAAGCTCGTTGCAACAGAACTGCTTCCTCCAGAATATGGATATTCATGAATTCTTTTATGTTGAAAACTGGTTATCAATTTTCCATTATTATAAAGAGAAAAAAATCCATACCCAATTCCATCTATGAATTTCTGCACGACTAAAGGAATCTTCTTTTCTTTAAAAAAGTTAGAACAGAAATCAGAAAGTTTTTCGAAACTCTCAAAATATTTAACTTTAAATGCTGTTTTTTCTCTATAAGGTTTAACTACTACCGGAAATTTAAAAAAATCAGACAGGTCTTTCAGTTCATTAACCTCTCTTAATGTAACTGTTTTTGGAACAGGTATTCCTATCTTCGAAGCGTAGTCAATTATTTCCGACTTACTAGAAATTTTTTTAAAAGTATTGTAATCTACTACCGGCACTGCCGTATAATTTTCAAATTCAGTTTTACATTTAGAAACCAAATCTGACGCGCAATACCCAACAGGAATCATAACATCATACCTCTGTGATTTAAGCTCCGCCTTTAAACACTCTATGAGTTCTTCTTCTGAAAATTTTTCCAATACGACTGCTCTTCTTACATGCCTGGATTTTACCAATCTATGGATTTTTTCAGACAAACCCACAGTATTTACTTCCGTAACCTCTATTCCTGCTTCACCTAATGACCTTATTACTCCTATACCTATACGATAACTATCATTTATTACAAGTGCTCTTTTTTTTCTACTCAATTTATCAGATCCTTTAAACTCACAAAAATATAACCTTTATCTAAAAGATTATTCACCACAGCTTCAAAAACAGGTCGTAAAAGAAGAAGTTCTTCCGCGGGATGTCCGTAAATTACTGGAGTTCCGTTAAAAGTTTTAAGAACAGTTTCCACCCTTTTTTCAATATAATCGACAATTTCATCCTCACAATATTTCCTCGAATACAGATGCGTAATTATTGGTATAGTATTTGGCCCGATTATATTCACCGGTATATTTGGCAGAAAACCCGAAAAATCTACCTTTACACTATTACTATCAGCTATATCACTATGATAAAGAAATCCTTTCTCCTTCAAAATTCTTTCCAATCCTTCTGGTTGTATGAAACCAGGAGCAGCAAATCCTTCAGGATGACCAAAATTTAACTTGAATTCTCTAAAAGCTGGTATAAAAAGCTCCTTCGTATCTTCACAAGAAAAATATTTACCTTTTCTTTGCCATAAAGTGTGATCCATACCACCATGAAGTCCAATTTCGCACCCTAAGTCCTTGGCTTCTAAAAAATATTTTTTGCAACTTTTACCTATAAATGGATTCAAAAGCAGCGTTTTCAAGAGATCTTTTGGACCTAATTTTTTAGTAATACTTATCTTACCAAGACCTCTCGTATCAACTCTCTTTCGCGTAGTTTTAAAATCTCTAAAAACCAACCTTCTATTAATTCCTCTTCCCATATTTACAAAAACAGAGAAAGAAAACGAACTTCCGTATTTACGTTTAGCATCAATCAGATTTTTCATTCCTCTTGAGGCATCAGTTATTGAGTCGATATCAAATCTCAACCCTATCTTACCAACCATATAGAATCTCCCTTTTTTAACACTTAAATTCGTTTAAATATAATTTATAATTAATTAATCGCAAGGCATGATGCAATGGTTCAAACGAGGATAAACCCGCCCTCACCTTATTTCTATTCTTATCATGCGACTTCTTTTCCAACTCTTTATTTTCGGAACGAATGAAATTATCGGTTCTCTTATCACATTCAAATTGCGATAATACGGGCGATGAAGCAATATTATTTTCTCTTATATACGCAATCATAAATCAAGAAAAAAAGAACAGTTATTATTTCAAAGAAGTACTTAAATAAAATTTAATTTAAAAAAGTAAGGTTAGGCCTTAACACTATGATTTTGCGGCGGAACTTTTTACCTTGACATTTTTTTTATATACCTATCATTATAATATTAAAGGAGGTATTCATGAAACATTTAATAAAAATAATTTTTCTATCATTAATTCTGGCTATTCTTCTTCATTGTTCTGAAGAAGAAACAGAAGACTCCTATCCAAACAGAGTAATCACTACTATCGACATTGGAAATGGAACTTCGGGACTTGATTTCCTTCCAAACGGAGAGTATGCATACGTAGCCCAAGTCGAATCCGACAATATATCTGTTATAAAAACTTCCGATCACACGGTTGCCGATACAATTATAGTAGGCTCAAATCCAGCCTATGCAGCGGCACTTCCGAACGGCGAGTATGTGTATATTGCGGATTATTATGATTCCTGCGCTTATGTAATTCGCACCTCTGACAACGCAGTAATCGACACTATAAAATTGGGAGGCGGTCCGCATACAATCGTTTCACTTCCGAACGGGGAGTACGTGTACGCAACAAACAGTTGGACTGCCGAAGTGAGTGTTATAAGAACTTCCGACAATACAGTTGTTG
>CAZQNI010000004.1:14417-20808 GCA_964594255.1 uncultured bacterium
AACAGTTGGACTGCCGAAGTGAGTGTTATAAGAACTTCCGACAATACAGTTGTTGATAATATACCAGTGACTTCCTGGCCTCATACGGTTACAGCACACCCTGATGGAGATTATGTTTATGCCACTTGGGATTTCGGCAATGTGATTTATGTTATAGAGACCAGCACCAATACACTGGTTAATTACATCACGGTGGGAGCTGAGCCTAAAGGGATAGCCGTATTGCCAAACGGTGACTATATATACGTAACAAATCGAGGAAGCAACAGTATCTCCGTAATCAGGGAATCCGATAACACAGTTGTAGATACCATCCCCGTGTCGTATGCTCCCCTTTACATGAAATCCGCTCCAAATGGGGAATTCCTTTATGTAACTCATGGGCGAATTGATATTATTACTGTAATTGGATACTGAATACTAAGCAACTTTTAAATATTCCGAAACAAGTTCCAGTAAATTTCGAATAGAATTTACTTCGTGTAAATATCTCTCCATTCATAATGTTTTGTGCTTCCCTTCGATTTGAGATAAACCAAAATAAATTAAAGATTATAGAAGTTTCAAAAGTAGATAACTCCAACTTTTTAATACTGATGATAAAAAACCAGTAAATAATAATCGAAAACTGTATTTCTGTGCCAAAAATCTGTATTAAAAGTCTTGAAGTATAACTATTTTTAAGTAAAAAAGGTTTTAAAAAAATTCCTTACGTAATAAGTAACAAGTGTCAAGTCCCAAAACAACTAATTTTTATATCTTGACATAAAAGGTAAAAATGCAAATAATACACAAAGGTTTATTTTATTAAAAATTTATAAAACCAGGAGGCAAGAAATGTTCTTATTTTTAATTAATTATAGTTTCTTATCTTTATTCCTATTAGCAGGCGCACCCGATGTTAACGTCGAACCCAAATTGATAAACCCAGAAAGTAGCTACCTATCTCTATCTTACGCTAATTTTATACGCGAAAATCCCGGAGGAATCAAAAAAGCATCAACTGAGGAAAGAAAAGCACATATTTCAATAGCAAAAGAGCTAACAGATGTCGGATATCAATTTTACAAGCTCAAAGAAGATAAGAAAGCAGTAGAGAAATATGAAGAGGCTCTATCTCATTATGCCACTGACAGACTATATTATCATTATGGCAACAGTCTCTCAAACATTGAAAGGCTCGAGGATGCAATCAAAGCCTACAAAATATCTCTTTATTTAGGAAATAGTAATAAAGGAAGAGTATATTACAATATTGCATGCGCATACAGTAGATTAAAAGATGAAGAAAAAAGTTTAGAAAATCTGGAAACTGCAATTATAAACGGTTATAATAATTTCAACTATATAAAGATAGATAATGATTTAGCCTTTCTACGTTCTCAAAAAGAATGGAAAGAATGGTTAGGAGAAAGAGAAAAAATTTTTAGAGTCAATATTCCAAGTGATGGATTAGTAGCCGAATATCTTTTTAATGGCAACACAAATGATGAAAGTGGAAATGGAAATCATGGGACCCTTTTCGGTAATGCATCTGTCGATAACGTTTTAAAAATAGGGGATAACATCGAAGACTATATGACCGTTCCGAGTACTGTTTTTCACGGGCTCGAAAACCTAACTATTTCGTTTTTTATTAAACTTAATACAATCCACAGAGAAGGACGTATCCCCGGTCACGCTGTTATAAGCTGTTCAAGGAAAACCCAAAGTAATGCATTTTTAATATTCTATAACTACGATAAAAAAGCCTGGGAATTCTCTATCGAAGATAGTAGAATAACCCTACCATCGGAGATCACTATCCTTGATAAAAAATGGCATTCTTTAATTTTTATTAGAAACGGCACATATGGAACTTTGTACACAGATGGCATAGCTCTGGGTACATACATAGGCGATATAGCCTTAAATATCGGAGAGCCCGGAGTCATAATTGGACAGGATCAAGATTTCGTATCGGACACCGTACATTTTGAAAAAGAACAATCTCTGGCAGGGAAAATAGACAATCTCAGAATTTATAATAGAGCTCTCTTGAATAAGGAAATACAGGTACTATATAACGAAAATCGATAAAACCATAAGGTGAAGAACTGATGCTTTTAATATTATTTTCACTATTTCCTCCATTAAGAACAGCGGAAGAATTTGGTTTTGGTAATATACCGAGAGAACCGGAAAATTCTTTTTCCGTCACGTACCAGAACCTATACGCCATACCAGAACTACAGACGGTCAGGATTGACTACTTGAATGATTCTTATGGGCTGGGAATTTCACACTTCGGCACTTCTTTCTACAGGGAACTAATATTAGAAGGTGTCTTTATAAAACAAATAGACAAAACTTTTTTTATGATAGAACCTTCTCTTTTAAATTTATCCCAAGAAGATGAAGATAACTTCGGATTCAAAGTCGATTTTCTTATCGGTTTTTCCTTACCAAACCACAGAGTCTATCTCAGAGCTTTCCACCCCCTATCATGGATAAGAAATAGCACAATTCCCTCTGAACTGGAATTATGCGGTGTTTACCGGGACGAGTGGAACAAAATCGGGGTAAAGATTAACTTTACGGAAAACTGGGGAATAGGGTTAGGGTTCGGATACGAAATAAGATTCCCGACTTTCAATGCTTCTCTCGGTCTGCTGACCAATCCTCTAATTCCCACAGCAGGATTCTCCTTTGAATTCTCGAAGATGAAATTCGCGATCGGCATTCAGAATCATCCGTATCTCGGCTTATCGGAAACGTTCACCGTAAACCACATATTGCGGCAAAGCCGCTAAAATGTAAAAATTAAATATCAAAATGGAAAACTACAAATTAAAAATTTATTCTCACACAAAGACACGAAGACACAGAGAAAAAAATGTATTTTGTTTGTTAAAAACCCTTCCCACCTCCCAAAAAACAAGAGGAACAACAAATCACACGTATAACACAAATATTTTTTTGTTTTTGCGGTTAGGGGAAGGGATAATTTTGCATTTTTATTTGTCATTTTGCTTTTTAAACTTTGATATTTTATTTCCGAGAAAAATGCAATTATATGGGTCAAGCAAAAATTTCTTGTACATCAACCAAAACCAGTGTCTAATAAGTATCTAAGAAAAGGGGTATAAAATGAAAGAAAAAGCAGTTGAAAAAAAAAGAATTTTTACCGGTAATTTGCTAAATTTCAACGCGGATAGAGTCATCCTTACAAACGGAATAAAAACTTTCAGGGAATACGTATCACATCCGGGAGCTGTAGCAGCCCTTCCTTTCCTCAACTCCTCTGAAATAGTACTAGTAAAACAATATCGATACGCTGCGGGGGACTTTCTACTTGAAATACCTGCCGGAACCATTGAAAAGGGTGAAACTCCGGAAGAATCTATTAAGAGAGAACTCCAGGAAGAAATAAACTACAAACCCGGCAAGCTTGAAAATTTGGGATGGGTTTACCTAACACCAGGTTACAGTAATGAAAAAATCCACCTGTTCAAAGCAACAGACCTGGAAGCATGTAGCAAAAAAGCAGAAGAAGATGAAAATATCGAAGTCGTAAAAATTAAAATCGAAGAAGCGCTTTTAAAAATCCACTCAGGTGAAATAAAAGATGGAAAAACTGTTATTGCTATTTTGTCTCATATCAATAGAGCCGTTTGAAATAGACCAGGAAATCACAAAAACACCCGAGCTCCTGGAAACAATAAGAAGATTAAAGGAAAATCCGATAAATATAAACACCGCGAGAAAAGTCGAATTACTGTTAATACCATATGTAGATAATTATCTAGCGGAACGGATAATAAATTACAGAAAGGAACACTTTTTCACAAAAAAAGAGGAATTACTTAACGTAGAAGGGATAACACCTTACCTTTTCGATAGAATAGAAAACTACATAACAGTAAAAGAGGCAAAAAGAAGAAGAAAACCGGAGGGCTTTAATTTTTTATCTCGTTTTGAATATAAGGAAGATGAATCTCAAAATAAGATATACAATAGAATTACCATTCCATACAAAGGGTTACTTGTAAACGGTATTTTCGAAAAAGATTATGAGGAAGAGGATTATTTCGATTATTACACCGCTTCAATTTATATTCCCGAAAAACTCGTTATCGGCGATTATGACCTTGATTTAGGCATGGGAATTATGTTGGGAAAACCGGATTTTTTTTACCGTAGCTCGGGTATTATACCCGGAGAAAAAGGTTTCAGCCCACATCTTTCGACGTACGAAGAAAATTTCTTCAGAGGTATCGTAGGTAAATGGAAAGAATTTATTTTTTTCGGTTCTTACATCGAAGAAACTTCCTGGGGAGAAGAGAAACTTCTGGGAACGAGCTATAAATTTTCTTCAATAAGATTAACGGGAAGTTTTAGTGAATCAGAAGAAAGAGGAAAATACGGATTGGGTTCTTTTTATGCCGATAAAGAACTTGCGGGAAATCTCTTCCGTTTCGAAATCGCAGGCGGAGGAAATACCTTCAAAGAAACAAAAAACAGCCTGTCTTATTCGATGGGTATCGATAACGGTAAAGGACTAAAAGCAATATATGTCAACTTAAAAGACTCATTACCTACTTTAAGAAGTTCTCCTTTCTATAAAGATGAAGAAGCCTTTTATTTAAGTTACACGAGAAAGATTTCACCCGTTCTATCCGCCGGCGTTTTCACCGAACTCTCCCGAAACATTTCAAGCATGGAACCTTTCGACAGGATAGCGGAAATTCATTTGGGTTTTTACCCAGTTAAAAATCTTCAGTTTCAAAACAGAATCAAAACCCAAAGAGGAAAAAACAGCGGCAGATTCGACGTGATTCACAAAGTAAAAGATGTAACTTTCAGAAGTCGCTTTGAAGTCATAAACGCCCAAGAAGGCTCCGGTTTCCTCGCGTACACCTCTTTTCGTTATTCTAAAGATTATATTCTTGAAGGACGCTTAGTACTTTATGAAACAGACAACGGTAGTACAAGAATTTATGAATACGAGAATGATTTACCCGGGAAATTTACAATAAAACAACTTTCCGGTTCAGGCAGACGCTTATATCTTATTCTGGGAGAAAAAATATTACCCGTGCAACTCTATATAAAGTGGAGCATGGATTTTAAAGAAACAACTTCTCACGAAGTAGGCTTGGCTCTCTCTATATGAAATACTTTAACGTAGCCGTCCCAATCGATAAATTTTGCCTTTTCACTTACACGGGAAAAGAAGATCTTAAATTACAGAAAGGAAGTGTTGTGCGAATACCTTTTAGAAATAAGATGCTCGAAGGTGTCGTTATCGAAGAAGGAAAATATTTCAAAGGAGCAAAAGAGATCCATGAAAAGATACTGGACTTACCTCTGGATTTATTTAAGCTTTGCCAATGGGTTTCAAGTTATTACGTCTGCCCGCCTGGTCTGGTATTTTCTTTCTGTCTTCCTCCGATAATGAAGAAAGTCAAAACATTTAAAGAATATCCCAAAAAGGAATCTATAATTAAATTAAATCCATCTCAAAATAAAGCGTATAAAAAAATAATGAAAGCGATAAAAGAGGAACGTTTCGAGACATTTCTTCTTTTTGGGGTCACGGGAAGCGGGAAAACCGAAATCTATTTGCGACTGATGGAACATGTAATAGATAAAGGAAAAAGTGTGCTCTACTTAACACCGGAAATTTCAATGATACCTCAGGTTATTGAGCGAATAAGGGATAGATTCGGAAACGGCGAATCGTATAACTACAAATCATCCAGAGGTATGAGATATTCATACTGGTTAAACGCTATAAACGGTAATTTAAAAATAGGAGTAGGTTCAAGAATGAGTGTTTTCAGCCCGTTTAGAAATCTCGGCTTAATTATAGTTGATGAGGAGCATTCCGATTCATATCGTCAGGAAGACCTCAAACCAAGATTTTCAGGACGTGATGTCGCGGTCATGAGGGGAAAAATAGGAAATTTTCCGGTTATACTCGGCAGTGCAACCCCTTCGATTGAGTCCTTTTATAATGTAGAAAACGGCAAGTATAAACTTCTCGAACTCCCCAAAAGAGTAAAAGGTATGGACCTGCCGGAGGTAAAAATTGCAAACCCTAAGGATAAACTTTTTTCGGAAGTTATGGAAAAAGAAATCGAAAATACTTTAAATAAAGAAAAACCATCAAGAGTTATTCTCTTTTTAAACAGAAGGGGGTACGCTCCTTACGGTAAATGCTATAATTGCGGCTGGGTTGCCCGCTGTAGAGACTGTGACATCTCTTTAACTCTTCATAAAAAAACAAACAAATTAATCTGTCATCACTGTGGATACCGCATTGACCGAATAGAAAACTGTCCTGATTGCGGCAAAGAAATATTTTATTTGGGATGGGGAACACAAAGAATAGAAGAAGAAATAGAAA
>CAZQNI010000005.1:0-16904 GCA_964594255.1 uncultured bacterium
AATACTGGATTTATCATAAGTGAAATCATAACTACAATATAGCGTTCTCGAAACTTCAACTAACAACAAATAGCACAAATTTTTTTAACTAAATCGTAAATTTCAAGAAATAGCTATAGATTTAAACAGATATACGCGGATTTAAAAGGTTGAATTTACAAATAATAAAAAGAAATGTGGTTAGGCTTAGTATCTTAGTGCCTTTGTGAGAAATATTATTTTTTAGTGTTGGGAGGTAGGTTTTAAATAAACTAAATCTCTCTTGTTCTCTGTGTGTTTTTGTTTTTTCTCTGTATTCTCTATGGTAAAATTTAGAGTTTCTACAATTGAGATTTTATATTTTTATATCTATCTGCGTGGTAGGGGAGACCTGTCCCCCCGATCCTGCTAATTTCCGATTCCCCTTTGCTAATTCTATCCCCGGCCGGAGGATGAGAAGAAAGAAGCCCCAAGACAGCCGGCGGAGGATTGCCTTCCATTTTCTCGAATTTCTCAAAAACCTGAATCATACCTCTGGGATTATAACCCGCATTCCTCGCGTAAAGTATTCCGTATTTATCAGCTTCGAATTCATTGTCTCTACTATATCCCTGAAGTATAAGCATTGCTGCCACATTAACAATATCACCGGTAGCACCTTCTGCTTTATCTCCCAGGGCAATTTGGGCAAGTATTGAGTAACCATATATATTCTGCAGTTTTTTTATCGAATGTCTTGCCACAACATGACTGATTTCGTGAGCGAGAATAGCCGCAAGCTGGGCTTCGTTATCGAGCGTCTCAAGTAACCCGGTGTAAACGTAGATAAACCCCCCAGGACAGGCAAAAGCATTTATATCTTCTTTGTCGATTACTTTGAATTTATACTCGACATCCGTCCTGTCACATACCCCGGCAATTTTCTGTCCCACATTATTTACATAATCCTGCACTGTCGAATTTCTTAATATTTTTTCTTCGGATTCAACCTCCGAAGCAACCTGTCGTCCAATTTCCACTTCTTCAGGGGTAGAGATAAATATGAAATCGGTTTTTCCGCCCGGACCGGTAGTCACACACGAAATACTAAATAAAATTAGTAAAACAATAAATTTCTTCATAAAAGAATTATAATTAGATTCACCAACTAGTCAAGGTATCAGAAGAAATGGCCCTCGGCTAACGGCTCGCAGCTTTAACCGGTTACCGAAAAATCAAATATCAAAAATTAAAAAGCAAAATGACAAATCAAAATTCAAAAATATTAAAGAAAAGAAAAACAAAAAATAAACAATAAAAAAGTTAGACTGGTGTTCGGCTTTGTCTGTTCCGTGTCTTTGTGTGATAATGATTTTTTGGGAGTGGGTGGGAAAACGACATGATTCTTTGTTTTTTCTCTGTGGACTTTGTGTGTTTTTTGTTTCTTTGTGTCCTCTGTGGTAAATTTGTCGTTTTTTTGAAACAATTTTCCGCTATCTTGCGTCAAACCTGATAAAAGGAGGAAAAAATGATAAAATATAAATTTCAATTTAAATACAGATTCAAACACTTAGAAGAGAAATTTTACCCATCGAGCGATTTAGGTTATTATGAAATATATAAACCAGAAACTTTATTCTTTTACAATTAAAAAGGAGGAATTATGGAAGACATATTAATCCCGATGGTGGCTATACTTTTTCCCGTTTTTATAATCTTTATTATCTTTTACTTTGTCTTTACAACAGACTACAGGAAAGAAAGACTGAAAAGAGAAGAGAGAATGAAGGCAATAGAAGCTGGAGTGGAAATCCCACCGGAACCAGTACCCCAGCCTGCTACACCGCTTGATTACTTAAGGAAAGGGTTGGTATTTCTTGGAGTTGGGCTTGGCCTTGTGATTGGAGGTTCGTTTTTCGCATATAAAATGGGAGATTCGGGTATATATTTCTTCACAATGGCGGGTTGTGTTTTGACTCTTATAGGAGCTGCTCTTGTAATTTTCTACAAGATCCAGAGTAAATCGGAAAGGTAAATTACACCTACCTTTGAAAAAGAGGGGAGCAGTTTTAACTGCTCCCCTCTTTTTATTTTTTTGTGAAAGAATAAAACCACAAAGAACACAAAGAGCACAAAGATTTTATTTATATTTATAAAAAACTTCTCTAAAGTTTTGCGCGTTGTGGGATATTTTTAAAAATGTAGGTTCCGTGTCTTCTATGTTCAGAGTGAGAATTACCCAACAAGTACGAGGGATTGACTTTTGCCTTCCGTTATATAGAATAGATAAAAGGAGACTGGCTGATGTTTGATATCAAAATCACAGGTACCGGATCCTATCTGCCAGATAAAATTTTAACAAATTCCGATCTAGAAAAAATGGTGGATACCTCCGATGAATGGATTACAACGAGAACTGGTATAAAAGAAAGACATATCGCGAGTGAAGAAGAAGCAACGTCAGACTTAACTGCGAAAGCAGCAGAGAAAGCTCTTGATATGGCAGGTATTTCAGCAAAAGAATTAGATGTGGTCATGGTTGCTACTATTACTCCCGACACCCTTTTTCCCGCAACTGCCTGCTGGGTTCAAAAAAAACTCGGCGTAAGGCCCATGGTGCCTGCTTTTGATATAAGCGCTGCCTGTTCGGGATATCTTTATGGTCTTATTTTAAGTTCGAGTTTGATAAAAACAGGTACTGCCAGCAAGATATTACTATGTGCTGGTGAAACCCTTTCAAAAATTACGAACTGGGACGACCGTTCTACCTGTGTTCTTTTCGGTGACGGAGCAGGGTGTTCGGTAATCGAGAAATCAGACGGAGATTCAGAGTTGCTTTCGTATGTCTGGGGCGCGGATGGAAAGCTTGGAAACCTCTTAATACAGGAGGCGGGAGGTTCGCGTATGCCAGCGACTAAAGAAACCGTAGAGCAAAATCTTCATACTGTATCGATGCAGGGCAACGAGGTTTATAAACACGCTGTTACAAAAATGAAAAAGGCGGCTATCGAGTCTCTAAAAAAGGCTAATCTAACAGGTAAAGATGTGGACGTATACGTTCCCCATCAGGCAAACATCAGAATAATCGAAGCTACGATAAAGAGAGCGGGGATTCCTATGGATAAAACCGTTGTTACCATTGATAAGACTGGAAATATGTCAGCCGCTACCATACCTGTTGGTATTGATTGGGCGGTAAGGAATAAAAAGTTAAAGAGGGGAGATATACTGCTTTCGACGGCTTTTGGTGGTGGTTTTACCTGGGGGGCAGCGCTCTTAAGGTGGTGATTCGTTGCTTGAGTTAAGGCTTCACGGTAGAGGAGGACAGGGGACTGTTGTTGCCGCTAAAGTACTTGCCGAAGCTTTGTGTAGTGAGGGGAAATTCGTTCAGGCTTTTCCGGAATATGGGGTAGAAAGAAGAGGAGCTCCTGTCAGAGCTTTTTTACGTATCAAAGATGATGTTGTATACGAGAGATCCAGGATATATGAACCTGATCATATAATAGTGCTCGATCCCGCCCTTATAGGAATTGTTGGTCTTACAGACGGACTGAAAAAAGGCGGTTGGATAATTGTAAATACTGCCCGTAAACCAGAGGAATTGGGTTTCGATAAGAAATTTAAGGTTGTCGCTGTTGCGGCAAAGGAAATTGCTCTTAAATATCATTTAGGGACCGAGTCATCTCCGATTGTAAACACCGCTATACTTGGTGGAGTTATAAAGGTTTTAAAACTCTGCAGTTTGAAATCTCTTTTAGATGCTGTAAGGGAAGGGGTTCCCATCAAAAAAGAAGAAAATGTAAAAGCAGCCGAAGAGTCATATAAGAGAACGAAGGTTTGAAAATTGGCAAAAAAATCGGACAAAAAAATCATATTTAAAAAAGAAAAAGAAATGCCTCCTTTTGCAATTTCTTTTTATTCGATGGAATATAACAAAACAGGAATCTGGAGAAACTTTCGTCCGGTAATAGATTACGATAAGTGCACTTTTTGTTTAATTTGCTGGAAATTCTGTCCCGAGGCTGCCATAAAACTTAAAAAAACGAAAGTAAAAGGTAGGGAAAAACTTCAACCTGTTATTGATTATGAATATTGCAAAGGTTGTGGTATTTGCTGGGAAGAATGTCTTACGAAAGCCATAGATATTGAAGAGGAGTCAGATTGAGGAAGGTTTTAATGGGTAACCACGCCTTGTCTTACGGCGCTAAACTTTCCAGGGCTCAAGTGATTTCAGCATATCCTATAACGCCCCAGACAGAAGTCGTGGAACTTCTCTCTAGGATGTGCGCTTCAGGAGAATTGAAGGCAAAATTCATCAAAGTGGAATCCGAACACTCTGCCATGGCTTCACTTATTGGAGCTTCATCGGTGGGGGTTAGAACTTTCACCGCTACTTCCTCACAGGGTTTAGCCCACATGCATGAAATGCTCCATTGGGCTACAGGTGCCAGGACTCCTATCGTGATGGGTAATATCAACAGAGCCTTTGCCCCTCCCTGGTCTGTCTGGACTGAACAAAACGATTCACTCTCACAGAGAGATACAGGCTGGATGCAGCTCTATGCTCAGAATAACCAGGAGGTTCTGGATTCGGTTATTCAGGCTTATAAAGTCGCGGAATCTCTTGATTTGCCTGCGATGGTGATTCTGGCAGCTTTCGTTCTTTCTCATACCTCGGAAACGGTCGAAATGCCTGAGCAGGAGAAAGTGGATGAATTTCTTCCTCCTTACGAGAGAAAATATAAGATCGACCCCGATGAACCGCATGCGTTCGGCGGTTTGACCAATCCTGATAATTATTTTGAGCTCAGATATAAAATTCAGAAAGCGATGGAAGAGGCTTTAAAAAAGTGGGAAGAAGTGGGAGAAGAATTTGAAATGATGTTCGGCAGAAGATATGGGTTAGTGGAGACTTATAAAGTCTCCGACGCAAAGAGCTTAATTGTTTCTTCGGGAACAATAGCTTCAACGGCAAGAAACGCTGTTGACAGCTTACGCGAGAGTGGGGTAAAGGTTGGGTTTTTAAGGATAAGAGTTTTTAGGCCTTTTCCTGCCGAACTTATCCGCGGGATCTTAAGTTCCGTAGATAAAGTTATTGTAATTGACAGGAATATTGGATTCGGCGCTTCAGGTATATTTTATCAGGAAGTTAAAGCTGCGATGTATAACGAAAAAAACACGCCTCCTATATTTGGTGTGGTAACTGGTTTAGGAGGTCGGGATGTATCAAGCAAAGATATAATTGAAATATACCAGGATGTGATTAGAATGAAAGAGCCGAAATCGGATATAATATGGAAGGGTCTAAAGATATGAAATTAAAAATACCCGAAGAAGAAATAATGGGGTGTGGAAATCTTGCCTGCCAGGGATGCGGTGCTACTCTTGCGATGAGGCATACGCTTAAAGCTCTAGGAAGAAATACTGTTATTGTTTTACCCGCATGCTGTTGGTCTGTAATAGACGGACCTTTTCCTCATTCTCTCGTAAATGTACCTCTTTTTCATACCGCTTTTGCTGCTGGCCCATCAACTGCTTCGGGTATAAAGGCCGCACTTGAAATCCAGGGGAAAGATACTAACGTGGTTGCCTGGACAGGAGATGGAGGTACCTATGATATTGGACTCGGAACGCTCTCGGGGGCAGCCGAGCGAAATGATGACATGATTTATGTTTGTTATGATAATGAAGCTTATATGAATACTGGTATTCAGAGGAGTAGTTCAACACCGCTTAAAGCCTGGACTACGACTACTCCTGTAGAAAGCCCCAAAGAAAATCCTAAAAAGGACATCATTTCGATAATGGCGGCACACCGTATTCCTTATATTGCAACAGCTTCTATAGCTTATCCTGAAGATATGATAGAGAAATTTAAAAAAGCTAAAGACATTAAAGGTATGAGATTTGTCCTTGTTTTCAGTCCGTGTCCTACAGGCTGGAAGTACGCTCCTCAATTAACTGTAAAATTAGCCAGGCTCGCTGTACAAAGCAGAATTTTCCCTTTAGTCGAAATTGAAAATGGAATAAAATGGAAATTGACGAAGGAAATTGCCCGCCCAAGTCCGGTTGCTGACTATTTAAAACCCCAGGGAAGGTTCAAGCATTTGAATAGTAAAGATATAGCAGAGATTGAACAAAATGTTGAGGCGGACTGGAATAGATTGCTCCAAAAAATAGAAAAGTAGTTTTTTTAGATTATTGACTGTAAGAAAATATTATTTAGAATATTTAAAAGGAGGTTTGAATGTCAGGACATTCAAAATGGCATAGTATAAAACACCAGAAGGCACAAGAAGACAAAAAAAGAGGTAAGATATTTTCTAAATTATCTCGGAAAATTTCAGTAGCTGCAAAGAAGGGTAAAGACCCCGAAAAAAATGTTGAACTCCGAAATGCTGTCCAGGAAGCAAAAGACAATGACATGCCTAAGGAGAGCATTGAGAGAGCAATACTTAGGGGATGCGGAGAACTTCCGGGTGTGGAATATACGGAAACAAAATACGAAGGATACGGTCCCGGCGGGGTCGCTTTATATATCGAATGTTTAACCGATAACAAGAACAGAACTGCATCCGATATGAGACACACAATGGAGAGGCACGGGGGAAAATTAGGAGCCGAAGGATGCGTTTCATATCTTTTTGAAAAAAAAGGATTGATATTCGTACCGAAAAAGGACTCTTCGGAGACGGAAGTTTATGATGCGGCTATCGAAGCTGGCGCATTAGATATAAACGAAGAGAAAGATACGTACGAAGTCCAGACTAACCCTGCCGATCTCCACAAAGTTTATAAAGCTTTACAGGAAAAGAACATACCGGTTGAACATTTCGAGCTTACTTTTTTACCCAAAGCCACAAAAAAAGTGGAAGATAAAGATGCCAGAAAGGTACTTAAACTTTTGTCCATACTGGAAGACCACGATGATGTCCAGCAAGTTTATTCCAATTTCGACATACCGGATGAAATACTTGAGGAAATAGGTTCCGAGAATTGAAAATATTAGGAATAGATCCGGGGCTTTCCCAGACAGGAATAGCTATACTATCCGAAGAAAAAGGGGAAACCAAACTTTCCTGGAAAACCGTGGGACATAAAGCAAATAAAGAGAGACTTCATAATTATTTCAAATCAGTGTCTAAACTCATAAGTACTGAAAAACCGGACCAGATTGTAATAGAAAATATTTTCAAAGGTCCTAATACGAAAACACTCATAAAGATAGCTGAACTCCGCGGCGTTTATCTACTGCTGACCCAAATGGAAGGCTTGCCCATTCAGGAATTCACGCCACGCGAAATTAAACAATCGGTAACCGGATCCGGAGCTTCTTCCAAAGAACAGGTAAGATATATGGTAAAGAAAATATTGGGTATAGAGGAAGAAATTCCACTGGATGTTTCCGACGCTTTTGGTGCAATAATATGTTACCTCAACAAAAACAACAAATATGCTGGAATCAATTAAGGGAATAGTTTTAGACATAGAAAAAGAAAAAATCAGCGTCAATGTTGGTGGTTTTGGCTTTCTGGTTAATACGGTTATGGAAAGCGAGATTCCCACTATAGGTGATGAAATCTCTTTATACACTCATCTATCAATAACTCAAAACGGCGTAGATATTTACGGCTTTGAGAACAAAACGGAAAGGGAACTTTTTAGGACTATTATCAAGGTTCCTAATATTGGGCCAAAGACCGCTTTTTCTCTGATGTTGGGGCTGGGGGGCAGCGGCATTAGGAAAGCTCTGGATGCTAATGATCCGGAGCCAATATCTAAAGTAAAAGGAATAGGCAGCAAAACTGCCAAGAGAATAATCCTTGAGCTGAAAGACAAGTTGAAATTGGCTCCGAAAAAAGAATTCGAAGAAGCAAAAAAAGCTCTCATTGCGATAGGTTACAGTTCAAAAGAAGCTGATCAAGCAATATGCGATGCCGTAAAAGATACGGACTATCTTTCGGTAGACGAAATAGTTAAAAAGGTATTAAAACAAATATGAGAATAACATCACCCTCGAAAGACCCAACCGATGCTCAGTACGAAAAAAGCCTTCGCCCCAGATCTTTCTCGGAATTTATCAATCAGGACAAGGTCAAGGAAAATCTTAAAGTTTTTACAAAAGCGGCAAAGAAGAGGGAGGACCCTCTCGACCATGTCCTTCTCTTTGGTCCTCCGGGGCTTGGTAAAACGACACTTGCCCACATCATCGCCAGAGAAATGGAGGTTGATATTACTGCTGTGGCTGGTCCGGTTCTTCAGCGGCCGAGAGACCTTGCAGGAATTCTCACAAAACTCCACCGGTTTGACGTACTCTTTATAGATGAAATACATCGCGTCAATAAAGACGTGGAAGAATATCTATATCAAGCTATGGAAGACTTTTCCATAAATATAATGATAGATTCCGGTCCGGCTGCGAGATCAATAGAAATAAATTTACAACCTTTTACTCTTGTGGGAGCAACAACCAGAACCGGTCTCTTATCGGCACCTCTGCGTTCACGATTTGGCTATATTCCACGATTAGATTATTATCAACCGAAGGGTTTAAGCCAAATTATCAAACGCTCTTCTTCAATACTGGATATTAAAGTAAGTAATGACGCGTCGGATGAGATAGCAATGAGGGCGCGAGGAACTCCGAGAATAGCAAATAGACTCCTTAGGCGAGTTAGGGATTTTGCAGAGGTAAAAGGTAGGGGGGAAATCGATCTGGAGATTACAAAATATGCCTTAAAGCAACTTGAAGTAGATACCCGGGGTCTCGATATTATGGATAAAGCAATACTAAAAAGTATAATTGAAAAGTTTAACGGTGGTCCTGTGGGTTTGAAAACTCTTGCCACTTCTGTTGGGGAAAAAGCAGAAACAATAGAAGAGGTTTTTGAACCGTTTCTAATAATAAGTGGTTTATTAAAAAGAACCCCACAGGGAAGAGAAGCAACTCCTCTAGCTTACGAACATTTAAAGATTAAATTCCCTAAGGGAAGAGGAAAAACGTTATTTTGAATTAAAACAAGGAATCCGGAAGTCGGAAGCCAGGAGTCAGAATCCCCCAACTCCCAAAAAACTAATTAAACCACAAAGTACACAAAGCAAGAAAGAATTCAGAAGCCAGAAGGTGAGAATTCAGAATCCCTTCCCAACGCAAGAACCAATTGAACTACAAAGCGGACAAAGAAAAAAGATAGTCCAAAAGTCGTAACTAAAATCTATTCGATAATCCAATTTTTCGATATCACCGTTAATGCTACCGCCTTTAATGTCTAAAATGTCTTTTTCCAGTAAATAAAAGGGCTATATTGTGTTCGTTAGCCGCATCAATAACATCTTTATCCCTAACCGATCCACCCGGCTCCACTATAGCAGTTACACCTGCCTCTTTCGCTTTATCAATCGAGTCTCTGAAAGGGAAAAAAGCATCTGATGCTAAGACCGAACCTTCTGTTTCATGTCCGTGTTTTTTTGCCTTAAGGATAGAAAATTCAACAGAATCAACCCTTGATGGTTGTCCGGTACCAATTCCGATAGTTTGGAGATCTCTGCTGAGAACAATTGCATTTGATTTGACCCATTTGACAACCCTCCATGCAAAATCAAGATTTTCTAATTCTTCCTGAGTCGGTTCTTTTTTGCTCACAACGGTCCATCCGTTAGGATTTTCCATCGAAGAATCGCTTTGTTGCATCAAAATCCCTCCGATTATAGGATAACATTTCATATAGTCGAGAGGAGAAAACAGTTCCGCTTTAGCCTCCAAAATACGTAAATTCTTTTTTTCTTTAAGTTTCATATGCGCTTTTTCCGTATAACCCGGAGCTATTACAACTTCAAAAAAAGATTCTGCTATAGCATCCGCCGTATCCAAATCAATTTCTCTATTCGAAGCAATAATTCCTCCAAAAGCAGAAAGCGGATCACAACTTTGAGCCTTTTTAAATGCATCTAATACGCTGTCTGCAACAGCTATACCACAGGGTGCAGCATGCTTTATGATAGCCACACAGGTTTTATCGAACTCAGATACGGCTCCAAGGGAACCGTCGGTATCCATCCAGTTATTATAAGACATGGGTTTACCCCAGAGCTGTTCTGCATCCACCAGGCTTATTTTACTATCCGTAAATCTGTAAACCGAACTTTTCTGATGAGGATTTTCTCCGTAACGAAGGTCCATTATTTTTTTGCAATCAAGCGATAAGAAATCAGGAAATTCTTCTTTTTCTTCCCCGAGTGATTTTACATAATAGTCCGCTATCATCTTATTATAAAAGGAAAGTTGACGAAAAGCTTTCTCCGCCTGTTTTTTTCTGTAATCCAATGAGATAACACCTTTACCCTCTTTAAATTTTTGAACAAAGGTCTTATAATCTGATGGATCAGATAAAACCAGACAACTTTTATAATTTTTAGCCCCTGCACGGAGCAAAGAAGCTCCTCCGATATCGATTAATTCTATCATTTCATCATCGGAGAGATTTCTGTCCAAGCCCGATTTAAAAGGGTAAAGGTTTACGACAATAAGATCTATAGGCTCAAGTTTTAAACCCTGTAACTGTTCAATATGTTCCTTCTTCTCTCGGTTTACAAGAATAGACGCGAAAATTTCAGGCTGTAATGTTTTTACCCTGCCATCGAGCAATTCAGGACTTGAAGCGATATCCTCAACCTTTGTGGCTTTAATGCCTTCTTCTGCAAGTTTTGCATGTGTTCCGGAAGTCGAAACAATTTTGACTCCTTCGTTATCTAATTCACGCGCAAGCTCGACCATACCTTCCTTATTATAAACTGAAATTAACGCGTTTTTTAATCTTAATTCCTTCATTCAAGAACTCTCTTCACTTCTTCTAACCTTCCTATTAAATCAAGCTCTTCAGTTTTACCACTTAGGTTTCCCTTTGCTCCTTCTATAGAAACCTTTCTTTCTCGCAAAAGATATTTTATCTTTTTCAGCAATTCAATATCAGCCTCAGAATACAGTCTTTTACCTCCGCTGCTTCTTCTTGGTCTAAGTTCTTTAAATTCTCCCTCCCAGAATCTCAAGGTCGATTCATTTTCGCCCAGGAGATCAGAAGTTTCTTTGATTGTATAAAACATTTTCTTCATTTTTTCCTCTCCCTTTTTAATTCTCTTTTCATTAAATCCTTCATTGAATCGAAAGGATCCTTATTTTCATACAACACCGCATAGATTTCCCATGCTACAGGCATACTAACACCATATTCATCGGAAAGCTTACAAATTGACTCCGTCGTCCTAATGCCTTCCGCAACTTCTACCATTTCCGAAAGAATATCATCTAACTTTTTGCCTTTACCCAACTCTTCCCCCACAGTCCTATTTCTCGAATAATGAGAAAAGGAAGTAACTATAAGATCTCCAAAGCCTGAAAGCCCCGCAAAAGTTTTGCTCTTACCTCCCATCTCTTCTCCCAGCAAGGAAAGTTCAGCCATAGACCTCGTTATAAGGGCAGCCTTCGCATTCATTCCAAGTCCCATTCCATCGCATATACCAGAAGCAATTGCGTAAACATTTTTAAAAGCTCCGCCAAGTTCTACTCCCACAATATCCGAAGAAGTATAAACTCGTATTTCCTCGCTGGAAAGTCTCTCCTGAACAATTTCTGCTTTTTCCATATTTTGTGATGCAGCCACAAGCGAAGTAGGAACTCCTTTGATAACCTCTCTTGCAATAGAAGGTCCGGAAACAACTACGATTTTTTCCCTCTGAGATGGAATTTCTTCCTCTATAATCTCAGACATTCTCTGCAATGTATTCGGGTCTACACCTTTTGTAAAACTTGCTATAATCTTATCTCCATTTATATGTTTGCCGAAAACACCAGCTGTATCCCTTAATATATGACTGGGAAGAACAAAAAAGACAAAGTCCGATTTATCTATAAGCTCTTTTGGATTGTCTGTAAGTAGTATACCTTCTGGGATTTTATGCCCAGGCAGAAATTCTTTGTTTTCTCTGTATTTCTTTAGATTATCGATTCTCTCTTTAACTGGCTCAAAAAGTGTGACGTTAACTCCACCCCTGTTAAGATATAAAGCAAGGGTTGTCCCCCAGTTTCCTGCACCTATAATTCCGACACTAGAATATTCCATAAGTTTTTCGAAAATTAATAATTATCCAACAGAAGTCAAGGGAAAAGGTTCCCCACCGCCCCAAATTTTCACCACAGAGTACACAGAGAAAAAAGTAACTCATAGAGACCACAGAGGAGACAACAAAAATTTTTTATTTTAAAACAACACCCATTTTTGATTGGGGAAGGAAGGTGTGAACTCTGTGTTCTCCGTGTTTTAGTTTGGGGAATGGTTGGGTATTAAAAAAACAAAAGTCTCTGTGCTCTCTGTGGTAAAAAAATCGGGGGTTTGGGGTGTGTCAATAAATCAAATTAAGAATCCACCCAACGAAAACAGCAGAGGAAATCATTATCGCGGAAGATTTGAGAGTATCCCAGAACCCCAATTCTTTAAACAGAACAACAAAAGTTGCCACACATGGAAAATACATTGTAAGGACAACAGAAGCTGTGATCAATTGTCCCATTGAAAGTCCTAAAGGCGCAAGCATACCTATTGCCACATCTTTCCGCAAAAACCCTATAAACAGTGCAGCTATTGCTTCTGCCGGGATACCCAGAATGTTCGTGAGCAGCCCGCCAAAAATTCTCGACACGAAATTTATAAAACCAAAGATATAGAATAAATTTACAAGCAAAATACCGATTAGGACAAACGGCAGGGCTTCTTTAAGAAACCAGCCCACTCGAAGCCAGACTTTCTTAAGCAGAACCTGAAAGTGAGGAACTCTATACGGCGGTATTTCAGTAAATATTTCAGGGCTCTCTCCAGAAACATATCTGGCCATTATTTTACCTATTAAAATCCATACTAAAAACAATGTAAGAAAAACGGGAGCAATTCCTTTGAATCCGTATTTACCTAATAAACCGAATATCATCGCGGTTTGAGCCATACAGGGAATAGAAATTGACATAACAGTTGCAGCTATAAGTCTTTCTCTTCTCGTTTCCATGATTCTTGTAGCAAGAACACCCGGCACATTGCAGCCAAAAGCGAGGAACATAGGCACAATACCCATCCCGTGTATACCAATCTGGTGCATAAGTCGATCCATAAGTACCGCAAGCCGGGGAAGATATCCCGTATCCTCAAGAATAGAGAGAACAAAATAGAAACTGATAATATAGGGCAAAACAGCAGCTATAGGGATAAAAAAACCTGTGCTTAAAAGTCCGAAAGATTGGTAAAAATCGATTTTTCCTTCAATCAATTCTCCTATAAGGATCTTATGTAATATGTTGGCGTTACCTAAAAAAGCTGAAAGTTTCAATAAAACAGGTGCCCATAAATTTTCGAATATGGGTGCGAAAACGAAACCTATTAAACCTTCTCCGATTAAGCGTATAATCGCGAAAGATAGTAATAACACTATACCCGCAAAAAATATACCCATCACAGGATGAGTAGAAATCTCCTCCAAAACTTGAAGAAAAGTATGGTGATGATGTTCGATAACCTGTACTTTCTTGATAATTTTACCAACAAAATTCCAGGTATCTTTTTCTTTTATTTTAAATCCTGAAGGCTTTGCCTCACTTAATCTTTCCCTTAACTCTTGAATTCCGTAACCGGTAATGGCTACAGTAGGTATAACCGGAACCTTCAGGAGCTTGCTTAGATTATTTGAATCTATAGTTATTCCTTTGTGTTTTGTCTCATCCCAAAAATTCAAGAGAACCATTACAGGAAACTTCGTCGACAGCAACTGAAGAGTAAGATTGAGATTTCTTTCAAGATTTGTCGAGTCAATTACGTTTACGATTACAGTTTCTTTAGGATTACTATCATCAATAATTTTTTTAGCAACTTTCTCTGCGGGTGAATCCGGATAAAGAGAATATGTTCCGGGGACATCAATTACTTCAATATCTTTTTTATCTATTCGGGTTTTACCGCGAAGATATTCAACGGTAGTTCCGGGATAATTCGAAGCGACAACTCGCACCCCGGTAAGCCTGGTAAATATTGCGCTTTTCCCAACATTAGGGTTGCCAAACAACAAAATCCTTTTCACTCGTTTACCTCTTCAACAAGTATAGTGCTTGCCATTCCTCTACCTACTGCAATTTCACAGTTTCCCACCCTTACAATAACAGGACCAAAAAAAGGATGCATAGATATCTTTTTTATAATCACACCTTCTCTTATGCCCATATTAGAAAATCTTCTGCACCAATTTCTTCTTCCTCCTCCTCCTCCTCCTCCTCCTCCTCTGCCTCTACCCCCTATACCTCTCATACCCATTTCACCTCTTGAAATTGATTTCACTATAAGCGGAACATTTTTTCTCGCCTCAAGAAGGGATATCATAATTTTCTAAAATCTCTTTAGATTTAAGATAGGAATTCATTTTATCACAGGTTTCTTCGGAAACTACATGCTCGATACCGCAGGCGTCCTTATCCGCAACACTTTCGTCAACATTTAAAACATTGATCAAGAAACTCCGTATCAATTTATGCTTTCTGTAAATAGCTTGCCCTATTTCATTACCCTTTTCGGTTAACTCTATATACCCGTATCTTTTATGCTTGATCAAACCTTCACCTTTCAGAGCTTTTAATGCATAATTAACACTCGAAAGAGAAACAGCCATGTGTGAAGCAATGTCTTTGACCCTGGCAACTTTCTCTTCCTCACAAATCTCGCATATAGCCTCGAGATAATCTTCCCTGCTTTTCGTTAATTCCATTTTTAACCTCCAATGTTAGATACATCTAACAATATAAGATATATATATCTTTTGTCAAGACCCCCGATGGTCCTGCGGACCGGTCAAATGGTTAAATGGTCTAATTGGTTTTTGAAAATATTGTTAGAATTCAGAGCACGCGATAACATTCGTAATAGTTTGTTATTTCTGTGTAATCTGTGATTAATTTATTTTTTAATTTTAATTTGTAATTTTGCATTTTAATATTTAATTTTTGAATTTAGCGGCTCTGCCGCGATAGGGTTTGACTATTTCGAAAAAAAGATTATATTAAATAAAATATAGTAGAAATTATAGATTTGAAGTTTTTTTTATGGAACCATAGATTAAACGGTAGGGTCGTATTGAATAAAAAGGAGGGTTTTTTGATTAGAAAAATCGTATTTTTTGTCTTTGTTCTTTTTTTTATTATGGGGTGCGGACAAGAAAAGGGTAAACTCAGGATCTGGTTAATAGATGCGCCGCCGCCGCAAGGTGTCGAGCACATATATTTAACAGTAATAGGAGTCGGAATAAGAGATGGAGGAGGGGAAGCCACAACTATTCAGAGTGATATATATACACTTGACGTCGTGGGGCTTATCGGTGGATTTGCGGCACCACTTACGTACAACTATAGGACTGGCGGCTATTTTGTTGATGTGGAACCCGGAAATTATACCAGCGTATTGCTCGCGCTTTCCTGGATAAATTTTGTAGTGAGAGACAGTGTACAGGATTCACTGTTAATTCCCGGAGATACAATATCATATGAACTCATGGAAGAATTCGTTATATTACCCGGGGAATACCTCACAATTGTCGTTGATTTTGATGCTTCAAAATCAATAAACTGGGAAGCGGAACCTTATGAGCTTATTCCTTCATTTAGAATATTTCAAAGTTCAATTGCGGGATTCATAAGAGGAACAGTAAAAACATTAGAAGATACATCAGAAGTAGCCGTAAAATTCGCCACCTTGCAGGCTGTGAGTTCGACTGATAGCATGACAACATTATCAGATACTGCAGGAAATTATTCATTATTCATTCCAGAGGGTACTTATGATGTAAGTGTTTCCGCAGAGGGTTATACTATATCCGATACCATATACGAAAGAGTTGACATAATCAGGGATTCCATTTTGCCGGGTTATGACTTTACGCTTGAATAACCAAATAGTATTGAATATTGATTCCAGCACACATATTTAGAAACCGGGGCGGGCACACTTTTTTAAGTGAACAAGGAGGTATATCACATTTGTGTAGTGATATATTTGCCGACACCCCGGCGTGATTTAATTTATATAAAAAATCTTAAAAAGCGCAAGGGGGTTATTAAAAAAAATGCAAAAAAACAACTATAAAAAACAAACAGAGGAATTATTTTTTGACTCAGGACTCGCGACACACGACTCAGGACTCTATTAACTAGTCCGAAGGTATTACCAACAACTTATTCCCCTCATCTATCACCCTTAGCTTCCCGTCATTTCTTTTTGCTCTCTCAGAAATCCACTCATCAGGGTCTGTAACCGAAATAAATCCTCCGGGTTCAATTTTCTCTGCTGGTAGTTCAGAATATAAATAAAGTTTAATTTTCTGCTTCAGCATTAACTTCAAAACCCTGTCTGTTTTCCAGAGATACAATTCAAAATTCTTATCGATCCAATCCGTAGCCTCGACAAGAGGTTTTCCCCGTAACTTAACAAGATTATCCCAGAACAAAGCTTTTGAATTTTCACTAGTCGCGAGTCCTCTAACTTCCTCAGGAAGATTTGGATTTCCTGTACACGGCGCCAGTATAAGTGCTTCTCCATTTTCTTGAATTGCGTACTTTAATGCCATATCAAAACAATTCTGAACACCGTAAATGGTATTACAGGCAGGCGGACCTCCGGGTGAAATAACGACATATTTACTACGAGGCAAAACAAAAGACGCTAAATTATCGATTGCTTTTGTCATCTGCATGGAAACCTTATCCGGATTTCCGGAGGCTATCCACTCAATTGTAGATTTGGTAGAAAACATATCCAAAAGAAAAGTAGGGACATTTTCTTCCCTTAGCTTGCCATTCCGTAGAATAAACTGCTCGGATAATTTTCTGACGTCTCTATTATCCTCTGCGAAAGGATTCTCTTTTCTCG
>CAZQNI010000006.1:0-16474 GCA_964594255.1 uncultured bacterium
CTGATATTTGCTGGGCTATTAAATCTTTTCCCGGAGTTCAGCAGGTGGAAGAAGGTGCTGGTTTGTTTGTCAGGGGAGGAGAGGTTACTGAAACTAAGTTTCTGCTTGACGGGGGGAATGTTTATCATCCTTATAGGTATGAATCCCCGACAGGTGGTTTTTTCGGAACCTTTAGTCCTTTTCTTTTAAAAGGTACTTATTTTTCTTCTGGAGGTTTTGGGGCCGAACACGGTAATGCTTTGTCAGGAATTCTGTCAATGGAAAGTTTGGATTTGCCTTCAGAAAGAGTAATAAGCTTGGGCATGGGGCTTGCGAATCTCTCGGCAGGTGGAGCAATTCCCCTGGGAGATAATTTAGGAATAAACTTCTCAGGAAACCAAAGCAATACAAAACCGCTTTTTGATTTTAATAATGTTGAAGATGACTTCACGGAGTACCCTTTCTCTTACGATCTAAACCTGAATCTTGCGTGGAGGTATTCTGAAAAGGGACGGGCTAAAATTTTCTTCTTTAAAGAAAAGGATAATGTTGGTGTTTCTCTTCAGGATCCTACCTGGGAAGGAAATTATTACGGAACAGAGACCAGCGATCTTTACAATTTGCTAATAGATCATGCTCTATCTGATAATACTTTTTTCAAATTTAATTTGTCCCGTACTGATTTCGGAAAGGAAACAGAAATAACTGCCGGTGATGAATATATTCTCGATTTGAATGAAACGGATGAAATTAACCAGGCAAAAGTTTTGCTGGAGAAAAAAACATTTATGTTTTTAAAATTCGGATGCTGTCTTGAGCAAAGGAAGAGTTATTTTGAGGGTTTTGTGCCTTCTCTGGAAGATACTTTAGATCCTTCGGTTCCAAGTAATTACTACGATAGAGAATACAAAAGTTATTTGAGTTCAGTTTTTTTGGAAGAGACATCCTTCTTTCCTTATAATTTATCTCTGACTTCCGGTATAAGGTTTGATCGGGATTCGAAAAGCAAAAAAAATGCTTTTGATCCGAGGTTATCTTTATCCTGGAAGACTACAGATGAAATTACTCTATCTATTGCTACGGGAACTTTCCACCAGTTTTATGAGCCCTGGAGATATGACCCGGATTACGGAAATCCTGAGTTGGATCCCAGGGACGCGAGACATTATATAATTTCCGGAACATGGAAGAATGATGGGGGAATGTTAAGGGTTGAAGGTTATTACAAGGATTACGAAAAACTAATGAGAGAAGATGATTCACTAAATTTTCTTTCTTCCGGGTTTGGTTACGCGAAGGGAGTCGATTTCTTTCTAAAGAAGAGTTTTGAAAAGATCGAGGGAAGAATTTCTTATTCGTATCTGAAATCGGAAAGAAATTGGCAAGATTATCCGGGTCTTTTTTCGCCTGATTTTGATATCACTCATAATTTAACCGCTATTTTAAATATTAGCCCAATGCGGATTTTTTCTATAGGGGCAAAATATTTGTATGCGACTGGAAAACCTTTTACTCCGTTAGGTAGGGATTTCCGTTCGGCGCGTCTTCCCTCGTATTGGATACTTGACCTTAGCGCGTCTTATTTGCATTCTTTCTTCAATAATAATCTAACTGTGTTTTATTTTGCGGTTAACAACGTGACGAACAGGAATAACATTTTGGGTTACTACAATGGCGATGAGAATGAGCCGATCGAGAGTTCCTATGGTCGTCTCTATTACTTCGGCGTATCTTTTCAAATGTAAAGGAGGTTAAAATGAAAAGAATTTTATTGTTATTGCTTATCACTTTAACAACTATTGGTATAAGAGCAGAAGAAAAGGCAGCTGTAGATAGTCATATACTCACGGTTAAAGCCCTGCAGCAGGAAGCCGTTAATAAAGGAGATGTGGAAAAATTCAAAGAAATTTCTTCAAAACTGGAACGTCTTTCCACTTTTGGAGATAAAGAATGGCTGGTCAATTATTATCTTGCTTTAAATAATTACAGGATCAGTACGATTGCGTATGAAGATAAAGAAATGAGTGAAAAGTATATTGAATCGGCAAAGGAGGCAATTCAAAAATCAATAGAGGGTAAAGATGACTTTGCCGATTCTCATGCGCTTTTTTCATCTATTCTTGGAATAGAATTAGGTTTTAAGCCCCAACTCGGAATGATAAATGGGATGAAATCAGGAAAGGAAATTGAGAAAGCGAAAAAGTTAGATCCCGAAAATCCGAGAGTCTATCTTATTGACGGAACCGGAAAGTTATATACGCCACCTATGTTCGGTGGTGGGGTAGATAAGGCGATCGCGCTTTTTGAGAAAGCTGCGGAATTGTTTGCCAAAGAAAAAGATAGAGGGATCTACCCCGATTGGGGTAAAGATGAAGTATATGTATTTTTGGGTAATGCCTATAAAGAGAAGAAAGACGATTCTACCGCAACCGAATTTTACAGGAAAGCTCTGGAGGTCAATCCGGACTTCGGTTGGGCTAAACATCTTCTTGAGGAAAGCGATCGAAACCAGAGCGAAGCTCAGGATTAGTTTTATTACGGGGTAAATTCTTTCGGAACTTTTCTACCTTTTATTCTGTCATAAAAGATAAACGCTGTACTTATTTTAATTTAATCAAAGGGAGGAAAAATTAAATGTTTTTGTGTTCTTTTTATTTGATGTTGCTTGTTGGTAAATATAATGTCTTGACCGGTGAGATTTACGATGCCGCGACTAAAGAACCATTGCAGATGGTTAATATAGTTATAGTCGGAACTGAAACGGGAACGGTAACTGATGATAAAGGTTATTACAGTCTAATAATGTCTGATTCCCTGGGTGAATTTCGGGTTAGATATTCTATGATGGGTTACGGGCAGGTAGTAAAGGATATAAAATTTTCCGGGAAAGATTATTTGAGCGTTGATATTGCGATGAAAATGGAACCATTAAAATTACAGGGTATACTGGTATCGGCGAAGAAGAAAAAATTTAGAAGCTCGGCTTCCATAACTCCCTCTTCATTATCGCAAGAGGACTTAATGATGCTGCCCTCGTTTGTTGAAGGAGATTTGATGAGGACTATCGAAGCTCTTCCAGGAGTTACGAAATCTTCCGATTTTTCTACTTCTGTTTCGGTGAGAGGCGGAAGTCCTGATCAGAATAGGGTTCTTATCGATGATGTTCCTCTGTTGAATCCTTTTCATCTTTTTGGTCTGGTATCAGCTTTCAATTCGAATGCGATAAAAAGTGCCGAATTGTATTCGAGCGGAGTGCCTGTTAGGCATGATGCATCATTGTCTTCGGTTCTCGATATAAAAACAAAGGGTGTGGGCAGAGAAATAGAAGATCTTTCGGGTGTTGCTTCTCTGAGCCTTTTATCAGGTGGCTTAACGATGGGTAGTAAGATTCCTTCTTTAAACAGTAATTTTCTCCTGTCGGTCAGGAGAACCTATGCCGATAAGCTTCTTGCTCTTTTTGGTTACGACCTTCCGTATTACTTTTATGATGGCTACTTTCACTGGGAGACGGATATAAAGGACTGGTCTTTAGTGCTGAGTGGCTATACAGGTAAAGATTTCCTGGATATCAGGGATGAGGATGACGAATCGATAAAGATTATAGCCTTTGACTGGGGAAATGATGTTTTGGCTTTGAATTTATTTCATTCGAATGCACAGGAAGATTTATTCCATATATTTGCAGGATACAGCAATCACGACTTTTTTCTCAGGGCTCTGGATACAGTTTTCATAACAGATGGAAATATCGATGTGGGCACTATCGGTGCAGAATACACGAAGAATTTTAAAAGGAACGAGATTACTGTGGGGTTAGAAGAATATTACCGCCCTTTCGAATATAATGTTAATTTTCAAATGGGCTTTGCATATTCATATGAAGATATCTGGAGCAATCGGATTTCTATGTATATCGAAGATAAGTTTGGTTTATCGGATTATCTTATTATCTCGGGTGGGATTGCTCTCACACATTATTACTCTGAAAGCAAAGAGTTCGATCAGGAAAATTCGGATTTTTTCCGAGCTTACAGATTATCCGCGAAATACTTTTTTAATGATTTTAGAGCCGTAACTTTTTCTTTCGGAAATTTTCATCAGTATATTGTACCGGGAGGTGCTCTTATCGATATGGGTGTGGATATTCCTATTTATTACTGGATTCCTCTCGGTGGAGAATATAACCCCGAGGAAGCCCAACACTTTAATCTTGGTTTTGAGGGCTGGTTGAGAGAGGATTTATACTTTTCTTTGGAAGGATATTGCCGGAGGTATAATCGTCTGCTCAATATGAAAGATATGGAAGATATTCAAATCAGCACCGAAAAAGAATATTATGAAACTATGTTGGAGGAAGGAAACGGAAAGGCTTACGGTATAGATTTTCTTTTGAAAAAGGAAATTGGTAATTTAAGAGGTTGGTTGAGCTATTCTTTTCTGAAGAGCGATGTTGTTTTCGGAGAGGAGACGTATCCGACCGATTGGGATAGAAATCATAATCTACATTTAACTCTTCTCGCTTTATTAGGAAAGAGATACGAAGCTGGAATCCAAGTTGCTTTTTGTACAGGAAATCCATATACAACAGATCTCGCGCGATGTCGGTACAGAAAAGAACTTATGCCGTATGGCGAAGACGAGGCTGAATGGATACAATTGCTGGGTGACAAAAATCAAGTCAGGTATCCGCCGTATGTCCGTTTGGACGCGAGTTTGGGGAGGTCTTTTTATTTCGGAAACAATGAGTTGGATGTGAAGTTGAGTGTCTACAATGTATTGGATTCTAAAAATGTCTTCATGTATTATTATGACTACGATGAGGAGCCGCCTATTAAGAAACCTTTCAATATGCTGCCGCGTATTCCTTCAATTGAATTTATTTACAAGTTTTAGGGGGTTGATGATGAAAAGACTTACATTTGTGTTTCCTTTTTTAGTATTATTTTTTATTTCTTGCAGTACAGACGAAACGCCTTTCGAGCATAGGTATGTCATTAACCTTGTTTTAAAACCGGATATGAAATTCCAGCGGGCTTTTGTTGACTCCACATATAGACTGGATTCTTATCTCGGGAGTGAACATACGGGTGTGTCAGACGCGGAAATTTTTATCGTGGATGAAAATTCTGATACTTTTAGATACAGTGAATCCGATACTCTAACAGGGCTTTATTACAGTAATGATTCCTTTTGCGTGGAATATGATATGGAGTATTTGGTCAATGTATCTGTCGAGGGAGAAGTTATATCGAGGGAAGTTCAGGTTCCCGGTTTGTTGACTATATTTTCGCCGAATCATCTCGATACTGTTTCTTTAAGTGATCCGCCACTTTTAATCTGGAATACTTGTGAGCATTGTTTTGAGAATACTTATATTGTGTTTCCATACCTTACGGGAAAGTCCCAGGAATCCGATAGTTTCCCTCCCATGGTAATTCCAGATACTTCTATGGGTATTTTTTATGCCAAGTTGATATTTCGCGATACGGATACCAACTATACGATTTCAGTTGAGGCAATGGATTCAAATGTTTATGCGTTTTCTAACATGTGGTTTGAATACGGCGAACTTAAAGAAGGAGTTGCTGTTGGTTTAATAGGTGCGATTACTTTTGATACGGTGGCAGTCTGGGTTGAGGAATGAAAGTATTAATGTAAAAATCAAATAGCAAAATGGAAAATTACAAATCAAAGTTCAAAAATAAAATCATAGAAAAAAGAAACAGCAAATAACACAAATAGCACTGAGTTTTTAATTTGTTTTTTTGAGCTAAAGGCAAAAGGCTTATTTCGACAACAAATTCCAAAAATAAATTAAAAATTAATCAGTAAGAAGATTCTTGAAGAATTCGATAAAAAATAGGGCAAAATTCAGAGTTAATTTTAGTAAGGGGTAAATTCTTTTGGAACTTTCTTCTTTTTCGTGGAGTCATAGTAAGTAAACAAAGATGTAGAACATTTGATTTCATCAAAGGAGGAAAAAATTAAATGTCGTTATGTTCTTTTTTGTTAACGTTACTTTGTAGTGAGTATTGTGCCTTGACAGGTGAAGTTTATGATGCGTCAACAAAAGAACCCCTGCAGATGGTCAATATAGTCATAGTTGGAACGGAGTTTGGCACGGTAACAGACGATGAAGGTTACTATAGTCTAATAATGCCTGATTCCCTAAGCGAGTTTAAGGTACGATATTCTATGATGGGTTACGGGCAGGTAGTAAAGGATATAAAATTTTCCGGGAAAGATTATTTGAGCGTTGATATTGCGATGAAAATGGAACCATTAAAATTACAGGGTATACTGGTATCGGCGAAGAAGAAAAAATTTAGAAGCTCGGCTTCCATAACTCCCTCTTCATTATCGCAAGAGGACTTAATGATGCTGCCCTCGTTTGTTGAAGGAGATTTAATGCGAACTCTTGAAGCTCTTCCCGGGGTTACAAAATCTTCCGATTTTTCGCCTTCCATTTCAGTGAGGGGTGGAGGTCCTGAGCAAAACATGGTTCTAATAGATGATGTTCCCCTATTAAATCCTTTCCATCTTTTTGGTATAGTATCCGCGTTTAATTCAAATGCGATAAAGAATGCTGAATTATATACAAGCGGGATACCAATCAAGCATGATGCGTCGTTATCTTCTGTTCTTGATATAAGGACAAAAGGTGTGGGTAGAGAAACAGAAGGAATTTCGGGTGTTGCCTCTCTGAGTGCTTTATCGGGTGGGTTAACATTGGGTAGCAAAATTCCTTCAATAAACAGTAATTTTCTTCTATCGGTCAGGAGAACCTATGCGGATAAGCTTCTTGCTCTTTTTGATTACGACCTTCCGTATTACTTTTATGATGGCTATTTACATTGGGAAACAGATATAAATGATAATTGGTCTTTAGTTCTGAGTGGCTATACCGGTAAAGATTTTCTGGATATCAGGTATGAGGATGATGAGTCGATAAGGCTGATAGCTTTTGATTGGGGTAATAAAGTCGCGGCTCTAAATTTATTCCATTCGAACACCGAGGATGATTTATTTCATATATTTGCAGGATATAGTAACTATGATTTTTACCTTAGGGTTTTGGATACTATTTTCTCGACAGATGGTAATATCAATGTCGGCACTATCGGAGCAGAATATACAAGAAAATTTAAAGGGAACGAAATTACAGTCGGATTGGACGATTGTTACCGCCCTTTCGACTATAGTATTAACTTTCAAATGGGTTTTGGATATTCGTATAAGGATATATGGAGTAATAGAGCTTCTATATATGTTGAAGACAAATTTAAGTTATCTAATAATTTTCTTCTTTTGGGTGGGGTTTCTCTTACTCATTATTATTCCGAGAGGGAGGAATTTGGTGTTACAAATTCAGATTTTTTGGGAGCTTACAGGTTATCGGCAAAATATTTCCTTGATGACTGGCGGGCTGTAACGTTTTCCTTCGGTAACTTTCATCAGTATATTGTTCCTGGAAGGTCTGGAATGGAAGAGGAAGGTGAGGGAGTGGATATCCCGATTTATTATTGGTGGGTTCCTCTTGGAGGTGAATACGATCCTGAGGAAGCGCATCACTTTAATCTTGGATTTGAGGGCTGGTTGAGAGAAGATCTATATTTTTCTTTAGAGGGATATTATAGAAAATATAATCGCTTGCTGAGAATGAGAAGTCTCGATGAAATTGAATTGAGTCCTGAACAGGAATATTTTGATTTTATGTTAGAGGCTGGAAGTGGAAAAGCTTACGGTCTTGATTTCCTTTTGAAAAAAGAAATTGGTAATTTAAGGGGTTGGGTAAGCTATTCTTTTCTTAGAAGTGATGTCGCTTTCGGAGATGAAATATATCCTGCCGATTGGGATAGAACTCATAATCTTCATTTAACTCTTCTTGCTTTATTAGGAAAGAGATACGAGGCTGGAGTTCAATTTGGTTTTTGTACTGGTAATCCGTACACGACTGATCTTGCACGTTTCCTTCACAGATGGGAAGTTATAACGTATGGTGAAGACAGAGCTTCGTGGAGAGAATTAGAAGGGGAGAAAAACCATGTTAGGTACCCACCTTATGTTCGTTTAGATGTTAGTTTAGGCAGATCTTTTCATTTTGGAAACAACGAATTGGATATGAAACTCAGTGTATACAACGTATTGAATTCTAAGAATGTTTTTATGTATTACTACGATTACGGTCAAGAGCCGCCTATTAAAGAACCATTTAATATGCTGCCTATAATCCCATCGATTGAATTTATTTACAAGTTTTAGGAGGCCCGTGATGAAAAGACTTATATTTATGTTTTCTTTTTCTGTGTTATTTTTGATTTCCTGCAGTACAACTGAAGTTCCTTTCGAACATAGATATGTCATTAACCTTGTTTTAAAACCGGATATGAAATTTCAGAGGGCTTTTGTTGACTCTACATATAGATTGGATGTTCCAGTTGATCTTTATCATACCGGGATGTCAGGGGCCGAAATTCTTCTTATAGATGAAAACTCGGATACTTTCGGATATAGCGAGTCTGATACTTTAAGGGGGCTTTATTACAGTAATGATTCTTTCTGTGTAGAATATGGGATGAAGTATTTAGTAAATGTATCTGTTGAGGGAGAAGTGATATCAAGAGAAGTTCAGGTTCCCGATTCTGTAAATATACTCTCGCCGCAGCATCTTGATATGGTTTATTTAAACAATCCACCTCTGTTAATTTGGAATAGCTGTGAAGATTGTTTTGAAAACACGTATATGATAGTTCCCTACATTACAGGAGAAGCTCATAAAACCGATAGTTTTACCTATGCTTTAATTCCTGATACCTCTTTTGATATTTTTTCTATCTGGCCGATATTTTGGGAGACAGATACAATGTTTACGATTTCAGTAGAAGCAATAGATTCAAATGTATGCAGTTATTTAAAATCCAACTCAGAATACGATGAACTCAAAGAGGGAAATACTATTGGTTTGATAGGTGCGATTACTTTTGATACGGTGGCAGTCTGGATTACAGAGTAATTTAAAAATCAAATATTAAAATGTAAAAATACAAATTAAAGTTCAAAAATTAAAAAAAGAGAAACAACGAATCACACAAATAACACGAATGAAAAAACAGATTTAATTTTTATGTTAAAAAACGAACGTTCTTAATTTATTTGTGCAATTTGTGCTATTTGTTTTTGAAAAATGGGTGGTGGTGTGAAAAACAATAAAATTCTTTTTTGTTCTCTGTGGTCAATTCTTTTATTTTCCTCTTATCATTGGGACAAATCTTACCGGTACTATACTTTCTTCTGATATACCCGAGGAATCTTTTGTTATAAGAAGTAGTTCCTGAAAATAAGAACCTACCGGTATAACCATTCTTCCACCGGTAGCGAGTTGCTCCAGGAGTAAAGGAGGTACCTCTTTCGGGGCGCAGGTTACGATGATCCCGTCAAAAGGAGAATGCTCTTTCCATCCTTTATATCCGTCGCCGGCTTTAACGACAACATTTTTATGTCCGAGTTGTTCTAATCTTTCTTTTGCGGAAGCAGCAAGTTCCGGAATTATTTCGATTGTGAAAACAGAATCGGCAAGAAGGGAAAGTACAGCTGCCTGGTATCCTGAGCCAGTTCCCACTTCGAGGATTTTGTGATTTTTCTTTACCTCTAAAAGTTCCGTCATAAGTGCAACTATGTATGGTTGAGAAATTGTCTGTTCGCATCCTATTGGTAAGGGATGGTCTTCATATGCAAATCCTTTAAGCTTTTCGGGAACAAAGAGATGTCTTTTAACAGTTAACATAGCATCTATAACCAGGGAATCACTTATTCCTCTTGCTATTATTTGTTCTTCCACCATTCTTTCCCGCAAAAGAATGTAGTCATTACTTACGTTTTTTGTAGCGGAAATAAAAAAGACAAGGAAAAAAATCATTTTAATCTGCAATTATATGCCTACCATTAATGGGTTGTGTTGGGCTTCGCGTACTCTGCGTCTCTGCGGTGAGATTAGTTTTTTCGTGTGTTTTTTAACACAACTTAAAAGGTGTGGAGGGGTTTCGTGTATTTGGCGTGTTTCGTGGTTTAAAAAATAATAAAAAATCTTGAGTAATCTGTGTAATCTCGTGGTTTCTTTTATATTATTCATATTCCGAAAGTTTTTGTATCCTTTTCAGCATGTTGGGATGAGTGCTCAAAGCCTCAAGCAATCTATCGGAGAACTTCAGTTCTATTTTTTCAGAACGCAAATATTGAAGCTCGTCGGGGTCTATCGTTCCGCTTCTATCAAGGTCTATCGCTGCGAGTTCTCTGATCTCTTTATTTGCCCTTGAAGGGTCATTGACAAAGAAAGCTTTTAATCCCTCGACGTCTTTTATCGCTTGTTTGTTAGTTTTAGCCGAACCATAAACAAGTTTATAAAGAGCCGAAGCGAGCGCGGAAGGTTGATTCCCCAGGTCCACAGAACCTTTGTCTGCAAAGTATTCTCGTATTCGAGAAGCATAAAGGACGAGAAGATTTGTTATAAAATAGAATAACAAAGCGGAAATACCTATGAGCGCTGTGTAGGCTGCTCCTTCTCCTCTTCTTCGCCCCACACTTCCAAAGAAAAGAAAATGCCACGCGATTCTGTACATGAGCATGGGTATTACGGACAGTAAAGTTATAGTCAACACATCTCTGTTTACTATATGTGTTATTTCATGTCCGAGTACTGCTTTAAGTTCATTTTTGTCCAATAAATTTAATATACCCTGCGTTACGCACACTCTTCCGTCTCTTCGGCTTTTCCCGAAAGCGAACGCGTTTGGAAGATTTACTTGCGAAATCCCGACTTTTGGTTTTGGTATTCCGGCATTTCTGGCTAACTCTTCTATCATCTGATGTAACTGGGGATATTCGGATTCATCTACATATTTAACTCTCATAGACCATTCGACGATTTTTGGACCAATAAGGTATTGAATCAGCATGAAGGCAAATGCCAGGACTAGATAGAAGTAAAAGTTTTTAATTCCCATGGCTGTACCTATTACGGTGACGACCGCGTAGACGATACCGAATAAGGTAGCTACGAGTAAAAACATTCTTAATTTTAAACCAAACATATTTCTCCTTTTGTGATTTTTTTAAACAATTAAAACATTTATTCTCACACAGAGCCACAAAGAACACAGAGTTTTTTGTTTTACTCTTTATATTGAATATAATTATATGTATTTAGAAATCAAGATGTATTTCTGGTCTATTTATTTCTGGGTCTTTGAATTTAATTTATTTATCTTTAATTACTATAAAAACTCTTAATCCACCCAGGTCTTTCGGGTATTTTCCCGCTTTCAAGCATTTCTCTCCATTTTTCATCGGTAAGCCGGTCGTTCATCGGATGTTTAAATTCATAGTAAGAGAGTACTGGTCCCACGGCGAGAACTATATCCTCAGAAGGTCTTTTGTAAGCGACAACAATATAGTCTAAATAGCCGGATGCTTCTTCAAGACATTTTTTTGTATTTATATCGGTATGAACATCCGCAATTATGGTGGTTTTTAATCCTGCGTCCTCTATATCTCCGATTGAGTTTTTTAATTTTTCGGCGAGACTTCCCAGGAAAACATTATCTTCTTCGCTTAAGGGTTTATTTTCAATTTGTTTCTTGCATATAGTGTAGAGTTTTTCCAGCAGACTGATTAAATATGATAATCTCTTATTCGATGATGGTGTAAGAGCGTTCAGGTCATTTAATCCCTCATAAGCCATTTTTGAAGTGGTTAGAATGTTTTTGTAGAACTCCGGTAACGGTTCTAAGAGTCCTTTTGGAGGTGGGGGAGGTGGGGTATATGAAGTTATCCCAACGTGCACTGGCGTGTAACTTTGTTTTGCGTATAGAATAGTATTGTGTCTTAAGGCGGACCAGGAAGCGAGGACGGTATTTAATTGTCTGTCGAGCCATGCGTCAGTCTGCTGATAAGTCTGGTATCCGTTTTTCCTTTCGCGGTTAAGAGTTTTAAGCGCGTATAACCACGACCAGTATAGATTACGATTCCAATCTTCATCTGTAAGCGTCGAGAACTCCGCTCTCAGATCTTTTAGCTGTTCATAGTATTTTGGGTATTCATCATCTGTGCAATCTTTGATGTGTTTTTCTGCTCTAAAACTACCGAAAACACTGAAAACATCCAGACCTCGAGGGAATCCTCTAATGGAATAATATAAATCGGGTTGGATTCGCTCATCGGGAATGTAAACAACTGTAAATCTTTCAGGTATTTTTTCAGGGACAGTTCCAACCGCGGGAGAAACAAGTTGACTTAATATATAAGAGTCCGGTATATAACGCTGTCCCATGAAGCGGAGTCCCATAGTTTTTGTAAGTATGGAATCCAATTGTTCTACGGAAGCTAATTCGTGCCCTTCTATATTTCCGGGATCGATCCCGGTGCCTCCTGTTCCTGAAAAAATCGCCGGAGTAGTAAGTTTTGAGAGTTTTAAAAGAAATTGCGCGAATTTTTTCTCGTCTTCCAACTCTCTTGTTGTGAATTCGCTTCCGAAGACTTCCCTTAGAGATTTCCTGTAATCATAAATTGTCAAATCGTCTGAGAAACCGGAGTAAAATGCGGAAACCGCATAAATTCTATCCCATACCATAGATACGCTTCTTCCGTCTTTCAGTTTCAACTTGCCGGAATTAATTGAAATTAAAGAGGCCTGTAGAGTTTGAATTTTCGCCGTTTCTCTGTCGGTTAAAGCTTTTGCAGGAGGGCTTACGGGTCCGAATTTTTCGTGTCCTTTCATTAGGAAGATCATCCGCCCGTACCACATCATTCCCCGGAAGTATTTTTTTAGTTCTTCACTTCTTGTGTAATGGCCTCGCGGCTTATACTGGCTGTAATCTTCGGGAATTCTGAATAGAGCATTTTCTCTGGCGGTCTCGTAATCGGGCAGTCCTTCGTGTTTTTCTATCTTTTCTGTTTCCCATTCCACCCATTTTTTAACGTAACGTGGAGGGGAAAAGTCAGGGTTAAGCAATTTCATGGCTACCGAGAAATAGGCAACGTTTCTCTTAGCCGCTTCTTTTAGTTCTCCGCTAAGCGTTTTATAATCTTCCTTTGATGCTTTTAGAAATTGTTCTGTTGTGGCTAAAATATCGGGATAAAAATTTTCTTCTTCGATTTCTTTTAATGTTTCGTCGAATAAGATGTGAAAGAGATGAAGAGGTGTATCTGCAGTTACGTAAATAGGAATATTTTCTTCAATCAGGTTTTTATAAAAGCTGGTTATATCGTCGGTTACACCTTTACTTATAACCACAAAACCATTTTTTTTAAGAAGGTCTTTTTGTTCCGATTTTTTTAAATATTTCTTTGAAACGGAAGAGAAATTAGTAATTTTGTCTAAGTTCAGAGGAAGAGAATAAGCAGGCATGTCGATTTCGAAATCTTCCTTTATGGGTACGTAATATTTTAGAAAGGCACTGCTTAAATCCTGCTCTTTAGATATCGGTTGGAGCTGGATAGTTTCCGACCTTGAAGATGCACAATTTAAGAAGTTGAACAAAACGTTTAATGATATAAAAAATCCAAAAAAATTACTTTTTAATAATCGCATGAAATTCCTCCTTTATTATCACTGTAAATTTATTAGTGGGAAATGTCAAGCCCCCCGCGGATTCTCAGAAATCAGTTAACCTGTCTAATTTTTGTTATAACAAACCCGCAGACCAACTGATTTAAAATCTGCGTTCATTTGCGTCCGATTTTGTTGGTAATCTTTCTTCTTTTTTATTATGCAGAGAATAAAATTTGATAAATCCAGTAAAAACCCCTTGACAATTTTAACGAAATCTATTACATTATCTAACGATTCAACCATTTTGATGAAAACAGGAAAAATTTATTATTTTTAACAAAAACAGCCCAAAAAGGAGGTTTGTTTATGAAGACTAATAGGTTGAAAATTTTACTCGTCTTTTCCGCGCTGCTTATGTTTTCGTTTTCAGGCGAGTTAGCCGCCCAGGATTTGCTCACTTTAACTTGTTTGAATCCTACGGTTAGTGTTGAAGGAGATACTTCTGAAGTGTTAACTGCAACGTTACAAGATGGAGGTCTACCTGTTGAGGGAGAGACGATTTATTTTTGGGTTTCAGAGCAAGATTTGGGGTATGTAAGTCCCACCAGTGGCGCAACAAATAGCTATGGCCGGACATCAACAACATATTACGCATATAAGACCGCAGGAACCGATACGGTTGTGGCATATTGGACAGATATGGTGGGAGAAAGAGCTGAGTTATACGATACACTTATTATCACGATAAATGCTGGTAATCCATATTCAGTAAACGTCTTTCCTGAAGATACCACGGTTGTTGTTACGGAAGATGCGACAATAATTGCAAAGATAATGGATGCTTTTGGTAACAAGGTTAACGCGACGGACCCGGCTCAGGTTTCCTTTACGCATTCCGGAAAGGGAACTTTTGGGACCTCTTCAGTAAATGCTGATTTTAACATCGAGATGGCATACCACACTGATGATTCAATGGTGCAAGGTCCACCGGATATAATAACAGGAAGACTTGTGGTAAGTGGACTTCAGGATCAGTCGGAAGTTTATACCATTGGTGCAGCTCCTGCGACTATGGATATATATGCTGATGATTCAACAGTTACTGTGGGAGGCTTTGGAGAGAACTTAGTTTGTAGTCTCTTCGATGCGTACGGTAACCCCAGTGCCTGGGCTGATTACTATGAAATGGTGGATCCGTGGAAAGCGTTTTACAGGGTGAAATTTACGGTTAGCACAGGTGGCGGAACATTTGTCGCTGATTCTATAATTGTAAATCCTGATGGAGTAGGCTATAATGAGTATTATTCCTCAAATATTGCTGGTTTATACACTGTTACCGGAACGAGCGGAGCGGCAACCGATAATGTAGATATAAAGCAGCTTCCTTGGTATGGAGATTCGGTTGTTCTTACGCCTGACACGATTGCGATTCCTGCCGGTTATTACACTACAATTACGGCAGAGTTGTTTGATATATATGGCAACCATATAAATATGACGAGCACAGGATGGCTTGATTTTTACACTGATGAAGGGCTTCATGATGAAGGATACTTATCAGATAAAACCCTGAATGATGATAGTACTATTTCAATAAATTATCATTCCGATCCGTATGAAGCGGATACGGCACATGTATGGGTTTATTATCCTGATCTTAGATATCAGTATTATGATACGACTGTTGTCTTCAGTGCGGAACCCGGTGAGCTTCACCATTTCGCTATTGGTCTTCTTAGTATATATGGATTCGATTTTGATGATGTGGCTTTGGTCTCCGATGGTAGTAGTCCGGATACTTTGAATGTTAATGCTGTTACGATAGCAGCCCAGGATGTCAATAATATACATCTTTACACCTACGATAACCTCGACACGCTTACTCTGACGCTTGATGAAAGTACGGCAGGAGCTTCACAGGTTATTTGGTTTATACCGGATACAATACCTATTTTTTCTGGGAGTATAGATACTATCTCCGGACTTACCGCAATAATTCCAGAAGGTGGATTCACTGAAGGTTTAGCCATAGCTGGTCTTACCAATCAAGTAGCGGAGACTGTAACCATAACGGCTACGGATGGATCGGATCATACAGGTACGTCTCCAGCGTTAACCTGGCTGCCTATCAGTGTAGTTGGATTCGATGTTGCAATTGAAGGCGGATTAACTACGATAAAAGCTATTGATGATACCGTGAATATGGAGGTGACAGCTATAGATATGTTTGGTAATACCACAGGGGTGGGATTGCCGTTGAATGTGATTCTAAGCGCGACCAGACCGGTGAATTTCCTTTCCGGAGAGACACAGCTAATGGAGGATCCGGTTAGTTTATACCCGATGGTGGCGACGCAACCGGCTAGCGATTTGGTACTGAGGGCCGCGGACATTTCACATCCGGCCATAAATGGTAGTTCAGATCCAATCGTAGTTGACCCCTCAGGAATAGAGGAAGGTCCTGTTGTTTCGGGTATAAGCGCGAGCTTCGGCAGCGGAGATATAACTTATGCGGTAGCAACGGACGGCGAAGTATCGATAAAGGTATACAACAAGGTAGGAATGGAAGTCGGATCACTTGTTAATGGTGCCGTGAAACGCGGATACTATCAGGCATCGCTGGAGGGATTGAATCTTTCGAGCGATATATACTTTGTTGTAATGCAGGGTCCCGGAATCAATAAGAAGATAAAGGCGACCTTGATAAAGTAAAGAAGAGGGGCAATGCCTCTTAGGTAAAAAAAAAGGGCGGAAAACTTTTCCGCCCTTTTTATTAGTCACCAAGACACTAAGACACAAAGAATATTTTTTTCTATCTTTTTTTTCTCTGTGTGGTCTCTGTGTTCTCAGTGTGTTTTTATATCTTTGTGATCTCTGTGGCAATATTTTAGGATTTAGAATTACTATGTCAACCCCTTATTTAATTAAGCCGATTTTCGGGCTAACCTA
>CAZQNI010000007.1:0-16231 GCA_964594255.1 uncultured bacterium
CGATAGAAGAAATCTAAAAGTAAAAATAAATTATCTTTGCAAAAAGGTTCAGAAAGAAGAGCTTTTATAAAGAAACGAAAGAAATCATTATAGAGTCCTTTATGAAGTAATATACGAGCCCAGTAATTATAATTCTTGGCGTAAGAATTTTTACCCTCTGGTCCAATCTCTATAAAATCTTTCATTTTAATTTTCTTCCCGTTCTTTTCAAACATCTGAAATCTATCTTTCCCAAGTTTTTGTCTTTCTTCGTATAACTCAAGAGCTAATGTTGCGTACCTATCCTGTTTGGATTTATATCTGACCGAAACCGAATTGATATTGAGCCGCCATTTGTAAAGATATTCTGGAATATTAGCCATTTTATAGTGTTCAGAAAAACGCAACCAAAGATCGTAGTCCTGAGATGCTGTAAATTGCTCACGGTATCCACCCAACTTCTCTACGCATTTTTTTCTAAACATTACCACCCCGTGAGCAAAAGCATTCCCTTTTGACAATTTCCTTTTTAATTCACCGTTTGATTCCAAACTTGTAACTTTATATAGAACTCTTCCCTTCTCGTTTATTATGTAAAAAAAAGCACCGACAAGACAAATGTCTTTGTATTTATTTAAAAATTCTACTTGTTTTTCAAGCCTGTCTGGTGTTGAAATATCACCAGCATCTTGCCGAGCTATATAGTCTCCTCTGGCGATCTTTAACCCTTTGTTTAAAGATCGAGTCAAGCCAATATTTTCATCGTTAGTTATAATATTTATTCTCGGATCATTATAATCATTTAATATCTTTAGAGTTTCATCAGTAGACCCATCGTTTATGATCAAAAATTCAAAATCTTTAAAGGTCTGATTTAAAATGCTATCAACGGCTTCTCGAAGATATTTTCCTCCATTATAAACCGACATTAGAACAGTTAGCTTTGGTTCTAATTTCATCTGATTTTTAGAAAAGAAGCAATCTTTTTAACAAAATTGTTAAAAAAATCAGGGATAAATCTATGTAGATGTTTATAAAACTTTTTCTTCAACCCTTTTTTCTTTAATAAATACAATAACTTGTAATCGTAATCGGTTCTTTTTTTAAAATCATTATCGACAAGGTCTTTACTATTCCTGTTATAAAAAAATCTCACCTTTATATCAAAACCGGGAAGGTAAACCAGCCCCAAATCATCGATATATTCATAAAGATTATTTTCTAGCATGTACTTATACAAAGGGCTATTGGGAATGCCCACAAAAACATTAAAGCTATAAGAAAACGGTTTTAACTCATTCATTAATTTTAAAGTAAGCAAATAATCGTCATAAGTTTCCCCGGGAGTGCCTGCAATCAAACTACAATATGTCCTTATACCATATTTTTTGCAGAAATTAACAGCTCTTTTTATCTGTTCCACCGTGATTCCCTTATTTAGAATATCCAAAATTTTCTGGCTGCCACTTTCTACTCCTAGATACACAGCTCTACATCCAGCCTTTGACATCATTTTAACTATTTTTTCATCGTTTAAACTATCCACTCTTGTTTCACACGCCCAATATATATTAATTTTTTTCTTAAGCATTTTTTCACAAAAATCTTTTGTTCTTTGATGGTTTAAAGTGAAATTGTCTTCTCTAAAATAAATAGCTCTTGCGCCAAAAGATTTTTTTAGATAAATAATTTCATCAATAATTCTCTCAGCATTAAAATATGTAAATCTTTTACCCCAAATCGAACCGACAGAACAGAAAGTACAATTAAAGGAGCATCCCCGACTGGTGTTCATGGTAAACACCGGGCTCACATCCAACCATTGGCAGGTATAATCATAGGGTAACTTTGAGAAAAGATCCCATGGCTGAAAAGGCAACGCATCCAAATCTTCAATTCTGTCTTTCCTTACAACCCTTTTCTTTTCTTTGCCTTCTATTATTTCTACAATTGCCCTTTCCCCTTCACCTTGAACTACATAATCGACGAATGCAGGTATGCTATCAAGAGCGACAGAAGTGTGTGGTCCACCAACGATTATTTTTCCAAACCACTTTTTTTTCTTTCTTAGGTTTTGGATTTTATTAAACATTCTCAAAGTATCACGATAACATATAGTATTTGCATAAATTCCAACAAAATCAATTTTGTTCTTCTGCAGGTAGCCTTCTTCGATAAAATTTGATGGCTTTAGATAATTATCGATAAAAAATATCTTATGCCCTTTGTTTCTAAGTAAAGAAATAAGAAAACCCATACCCAAAGGAGGTCTTTTTTCCTTTGTAAAGAATGGACTCTTACGGGGAGCAGCTGATGTAGTTAACAAGATATTCATTCGACCTTATCCTTATTATAATAGCATTACTTAACATTTAATAATACAGCTCTATATTCAGGTCCGTCAGGCCCTTTTATCCTTTCTAAACGAAGTATCCTAAAGTTTTTATTAAGTATTTCAATTAATTCGTTTTCGGGATATTCATATAAATGATATGGATTTCCCGTTGATTTGCCATATTCGTTAAGCACAGGACAGGTTATTATTAAAAAGCCGTTAACTTTAAGAATTCTTTTGCTCTCTTCTATAAATCTTAAACCTATATCTTTAGTAACATGTTCAAATCCCTCGAGACAAATTACGCCGTCGAATGAACCATCACGTAATGGAATAGCTTGCATATCACCTACATAAAACTTCCTATTATGATTCTCATAGTGTTGCTTTGCATAATAAATTGCCTCATATGAAATATCAATCCCAATTGAAAACTTCGCCTGTTTCAACAAACTCATTCCCCATCCTACACCACACGGAATATCTAAGATTTTTTTTCCTTTGCAATATTCAACGCAAAAATTATATCTCTCATATAATTTTTGTTTATATTTACTTTTAATTAATCCAAAGAATCTGTCTTTGAATCCCGGATACTCGGGGTGTGCTCTTTCAGCTATTTCAATTCTCCTTTCTTATAACTATTTGCATAATTTATTTTTTATTCTTGCGAACAAGCCCTTATCCTTAAGGGCTTTACAATCAAGCCTTTTCAATGCTTCAAAAATATTATAAAGTCGCTTATCCCATGTATTCCTTTCTAGCACTGCACGGTATCCGCTCGCTGCAATTTCTTTCCGCTCACTGTCATTCTTTAAATAGTATTTTATCTTCCGAACTAGATCTTCCTTATCATCATAACAAACAATTTCTTTCCCTATATCGAAATAGGTCTCGAGTTCATCAACATAATCAGTCAGTAAAAAACCCCCACACATAGGAACTTCGAATATACGTCCTTTTATTTGTTTTATTTCCGGACATGGTGAACTTGAGCTAATATTAATGTTAATCTTACTATTACTAAATACCTCAACAATTTTTTCAAAAGGCAGATAAACGTTCCACCCTCTCCCAAATATGTCTACAGAAATATTGTTTTTCTTTAAATATTCAAATATTTCATCTCTTGGGCTATATTTTTGCCCAACGAAGGATACATCATAATTCATATCTGAGGACACCGGATGATAATATTTAGGATTTGACGCCCATTGAGATTTTATTACGCTTAGATTGTTTTTTTTGTATTTAACAAGTGCTTCTTTACTGGTAGTAATAGCGCAGAATAAATTTTTTGCTAAAAACTTTGAATATTTATCGAAACGCCAATGATCGTCAGAAAACCATCCTACGACTTTATGCCCCTCCTTACCTAAAATTTTTAATGTTTTCATAGAAATTTCATCTCTATAGGTAATATAAAAAACGTAATCGGGTTTTTCACATCTCGCCAACTCCGTTATTTCCCTGTTCATTTTTTTCTTTCCTAAGATCTCGAATCTTTCTAAGTAGTTGTATCTAAGCACATTATATCCCATATCTTTAAGCGGTTCAAAAAAATTAATATCACAATTATAATTAACCGTTCCGACCGTTAGTAATAAAATTTTCATGGCATTTTTTTATTTGTTTTTTTCTTCTGAACCCAAAATAATCCACAAGAAAATTTTGAGTTTTCCAGAATATCAATATCAATATTCTCGATAAATCTTCCGGAGTCTGTTACTGCTGATAATTCGACCAATTCGAGGTCTTTGAAATAGCTTATAATCGTGCTTGGATTGTGTATTCTATGGGCGTTAAAACAAGTTTTTTGCTTCCCAACAGGAACCGAAAAATATAAATTTCCATTGACTGCCAAAATACGAGACAATTCTTTGCACGCTTTTTTTGTTCCGTTTGGATCAAGTTTATCTCCATATCTTCCCAGTCCAACATGTTCTGCCACATGAAGAGAAGATAAAGAGTTCACCGAATTATCAGCAAAAGGCATATTTAGCAAACTACCCTTTTTTATTTTTAAGTCTTTTAAATCTGTTTCAAATGGTCTGATGTCAACGAAGATTACCTTTGTAAGAGTGCTTACCAACCCAATCCACCTGATCTCGGAGCCGACATCAACGTGTTTTTTAACTCCACTTTCTTTTATCTTTCTAAATGCCCAAATGCCCTGGTAAAAATAGTGGGGATCAAAAGGTGTTGTTTGTGTATCATCGTTGATTCGAGGATAAAAATCGGATATTTTTAGTTCTTCAGAACCGGTCAAAATTTTATATTTTTTATAGGAATTAAAGAATTTCATCAATTTTGGAATATTCTGTATTCTTACGTCAATGATCAATCTTAGATGTTTAATCATTAACTTATAATACTTTCGGACTCTATTTATTATGTTTCTTCTTATTTTCATTTTAAATATATCTTCAATTTATTCCATATTTTTTTAAATATACTTTCGAGCAAGGTCTTATTATCATGAACTTTGGGAAGTTCTTCATCAAGCGAAATGAAATAATTTTTATAAAAAGCAACATCCGCGTTAGATATCAACTCATCTAAGCTATCAACGATCTCATAATTTATTTTATCCTCCCATTCATAACCTATCATAAACAAATCAGCGAAATCTTTTATAAGCGTTATTTCCTTCTTTTTACTTCCATATCTGAGCATCAAGTAAAAGATATCCTGTATATATGAGAATTCAAAATGTGCCTTATCTAATAAAAGCAACTTCTCATCCTTGAAATTAATAAGCCATTTATGTGCATAAAAATTAAATAAATATTCATAAAACAGTCTTGGAACTTCAATGTATCCTCTTCCGGCAACTCTCTCTACCTCTTTGATAAAATTATCAAATTCATTGACTGGAACATGCTCTAAAACTTGCGAACATATTACATAGTCAAATTCATCGTCTTCGAAAGGGAAAGTTGAACCATCATAGTAGTATATAGGCTTGTCGTACTCTATTTTCGGTTGAAGCCCTCTTTGTTCTAAAGCCTCTTTACCGTTGAACTTTTTATCCAACAAAACATCTGAACGCGAGAACGGTGAGGAGCCCGGACCAATTTCAAGAACCTTATCGGATTTTCCAATGCTTTTTATTCTCTCAGGGAAAAACACTCTAAGACACCTCTTTAATTACAATATTCAGGATTTGCATATACAGTTCTTCTATCCTTAATATGAATGCTTTCATTTAAGTTCCTTCTTGTTTTTATACCAATAGGCTATCTTCTTTAGTAAATTTTTAATATGAAGGAAAGAAGAATATAATTTTTTAAATACGCTTCGTTTTTTATAATAATCTTTATTCTCTGTTGGAAAAGCAAAATATTCTCCCTTAAATTTCTGTCTAGAGGGATGGCTGCAACCAAATGTTGGTTTCTGGGAAAGTATATAAGCACCGTCAAACCCGGTGATAAAGTAAGTTAGATGTTTTATGGATGCTATTTTCTCTAAATTTACTTCATAGTCCTTGAATTTTTTAAATTCTATAGATCTAACAAAGAAACAGTTAGTCTCGGTCATGGCAATTAGGCGGTAATCCTTTTTCTCCGCAAGTTTAATTAATGAAAGAGCTGAACAACCAAAGAAGTTCCCCTTCTTGGATATCAGATCCATATGAAAAGGGATAGTAGGATTAAACTCACAAGTAATTAACCTTGGTTTCAATTCTTTTAAACTCTCAAAAATATAGTAGTCATCACCATCTACATCTATAGATAAAAAATCTATGTCTTCGGATATTCCTTCTTTTTTTAAAATATTCTCAAGAGTATTATGTTTCTCATAACCTACAAAAGCTTTTATACAATGGCAATTATAATTTTTAACGTTTGCCACCAAGGACAAGTATTTATTCTCATCTGCTTCAATTAAAATTCCCTTCCATCCTTTGGTCCAAAGGTTTGCCGTATTCGAATAATAGAAACCATCCCAAGCTCCCACTTCGATACATGCTCTAGATAAAGGACCCAAAATCTCGAACACTTTCTCAATTATTCCGTCTTCCCCAAACTGAGAATAAACATTGTAAGCGTAATCCGAAAGTTTTTTCATAAGACTACCTGCCCATCTTAATGCTTTTAGCTAAAAGTTTTTTTTAACATTAGAACGTCAGCATTCGTGAAATTTTCCGGGTCATATGAAGGAAGTTTCTCTATTTTATATTTATAATCCGTAAATTTCTCTTTAACATACTTTATTAAATTTTCTTTCCTTTCAACTCTATACAAGCTAATCTTCTTTTCATTTTCCTACTTTTGCTGAGATTGCCCTTTTTTGTACTTTAAAGACCATTCGGGGAACGGATTAATCAGCCCATGCCCAGTTAATCTTCCTGAAATCGTAAAAACATAACACTTTTCATGCCAATCCAAGACGTTTGCAACTTTTTTTTCCGAAAAAGTAATAGTGCATAAATATTTGGATGGCTTAAATGCTAATTTTTTTATAGAAAAATCAATATATCCCGTACCAGAAATTTGAGCTAACTTAAATCCATCGAAATTTGAAAAATTCGAACTGGTTAACAAACCTTCTGCATTGAATATAGATATAGTAAATATAGGATTTTTAACCGTTCTTCTGCAATCGAAATGAATCCGCAATTTAAAATAATCTCCTATCTTAAAATTAGCACATACTCGATTATCCTTACTTAAGAACTCTACTTTTGAAATTTTAACCCTGGGGTCATAAGAGAGCTGATTTCTCACCGTATCATAACCATTTTTTTGATTCTTTATGATATCGTTTTCGTATAAATCACATACTTGATGGACTTCGCCGAATTCTTTTATTTTTGAATTATCAAGCCAAAGAGTTTTTTTACAAATATTTCTGACTGCCTGTAAATTATGGCTAACCATTACGACGGTTTTCCCACTCAATCTAAATTCGCTCATTTTTTTATGGCATTTTAAAGCAAAAGCCAAATCTCCCACTGCAAGCACTTCATCCACTAATAAAATATCAGGTTCACAGTGTACTGCAACGGAAAAGCCAAGTCGGACAAACATACCGCTGGAATAAAACTTAACAGGGGCATCCAAAAAATCTCCGATGTCAGTAAACTCTACTATTGCGTCAAATTTCTCATTGATTTCCTGTCTGCTCATACCAAGAATTGCACCATTAAGATAGATGTTTTCCCTTCCAGTTAACATTGGATGAAAACCTGCACCAACTGCAATCAAAGCACCCACTCTACCCTTAATTGTTATTTTTCCTTTGTCCGGCCAGAATATACCGTTCAACATCTGTAGAATTGTAGTCTTGCCAGCTCCATTAGGGCCAATAATACCGAGCACTTCTCCCCTTTCGACCTCGAAAGAAACATCGTCTACTGCCCAGAATTCTCCTTCTCTAAGTTTTTCCGAATTCGAACTCATGCCAAAAGCATTTCTCGTAATATCTCTAACACCATAAAGCATCGATCTTCTTAATGACTTGCAATATTTTTTCGAAACATTTTCAACTTTGATTACTATTTCGTCATTCATTTTTAACCACAGATTCCACAGGTTATCACAAGATTTTTCTTTTTATTTCTAAACTTTTTGTTCCAAAATTGAGTAGTAGACCAATACGTATTTTGGTCGCTTTTAAATAATTCAACAATTGCGCTTCGTCGATTTCAGTTAAAGCCTGCGTTGCTTTTACTTCAACAATTACTTTATTCTCTATTAAAATATCGGGTATGTATTTCCTCGGAATAATCAAATCTTTATAATAAATATCAATATCTTTTTGTCTTTCGAAAGAAATATGTTTTAAATTCAACTCATAGCATAAAGCTTCTTCATATACATATTCCAAAAAACCGCAACCCAATTCTTGGTGAACCTCTATTGCTGCCCCTATTATTTTTTCTGTTAAAGTTTTATACAACCATTTAGTATTTTTCTTTTTCTGTGTTAATCTCGTGTAATCTTGTGGTTTCATTTTTATATCCTTTCCGTGATTCTTGTTTCAGTAAGATGAAAAAAGACCAGGCCTACAATGAATACAAAGAAAGTAATCGCGGCTGATACTAGATAGCTTTTCCATTCGCTCATTGTACCTTTCAAAATAAATTCTCTTGGCATGGAAATCAAATAATATAAAGGATTAACTTTCGTAATCGGTATGAGTATACCTATTTTAGGTTTGGCATATAAAATAGGTGTCATAAACATGAGAAAGGTCATAAAGACCGATAAGGCATTGCTTATGTCTCTTATAACACTGTTAAAAAGCGAAAAAACAAACCCAAAACCAAGGGTAAATAAAATTATAGGTATCATAAAAACAGGAAATAACAGGATTTTTATGCTTGGAGAAACGCCATAAGCAAAGAATAACAGACAAACCAAAACAAACTGAACTATAAAAGGCACAAGCGCCCTAGCTGCCGAAGCGATTACAAGTGATTTTTTAGAAAAATTTATCTTTGCCAGCATTGAACTGGCTTTGACCAGAGAGTTAGAAGTACTTAAGAGTCCAGTAGAAAAAAGCTGCCAGAAAGCCATTCCGAGTATCGCATAAATCGGATAGGGGACCTCGATTTCCCCAAAATTAAAAATGCCTGAATTGTTAAGGATTATAAATATTATTATACTCATTATAGGCACAACAAAAGCCCAAAGAACCCCACCTAATGATTGCTTATATATTGTAAAAAAATCTCTTTTGAATAATTGGAGAGTAAGCCATTTATTATTATTTAGTTCATGAAAAATTTCTTTCCATAGAGAAATATACCCTTTTTTTATCGAATTGTCAGGTTCGTAAGTAACTGTTTCGTTCATAATAACATTATTAAGTTACACTCATAACAATATATGTCAAGATTTAAGCATTGCAACACATGAAGCTGCACAAGATTTTCAGCTTAAACTTCACGATAGATAAGATTTAATCCGGATAGAAGATTTGAGCTTTTACTAAGAAGTTAATATATACACTTTGCCGGTTTCAATTAACTTTTATTCTTTTTCACCTATTGTAGGCAGGACATTTATCTCGATTGACAAAGTTTGGATTGCGCATATTAGGTTTATTATAAGGAAACCTTTAAACGAAATCAAGGGGTTTTATAATAGCTGGCAGTTATGCAAAGATATAAATATCTTGTAAAAGAGTTAATGGTTTCTCAATAAAGGAGTAAAAAATTGATTCTAAATTAAAGAAAGTAAGGCTATATGACTATTTATATTCATTGGCTTATTAGACCAAGCGATTTGAATGATAAAATGTATAGCAACCTCTAATATATCGCGCAACAAAGAGAGAAACTCTTAAAATCATCCATTTGTCATATTCAAAATTTGCTCTACAACATTCTCCCACGAGAAGAATTCTTCTGCTACTTTTCTTCCTTTCTTTCCCATTCTATCTCTTCTTCTCCCGTCTCGTAAGAGTTGTATTGTTGCTTCTGATAAGGCTTTAGAGTCATCCGGAGGAACCAAAATTCCAATACCTTTCTCTTCAACCATTTCCAGACCTCTTATTTTTGTGGTAATAATAGGAACACCGCAGGCAGCATAGTCTCTAATCTTCATCGGAGAAACCATTCCATCGTTCCTTTTTTTTATAAAAGGGGCAACACCGATATCAAAAGCATTGATATATAAATTAGCTTCTCGATATGGAACGCTTCCTGTAAGTATTATCTTTTGTTTCTCAAACTCTGAAACCGCCTTCTTTATCTTCGGCATCAGAGGACCATCGCCGACCATCAGAAATCTGATATCCTTATGGACTTTTAGAACTTCAGGAATCGCGGAAAGCAAATAATCCAATCCCTGCCAAACGGCAAACATACCAATAAAACCAACATAAAGATAGTCGGGATTAACCCCTATTAATTTCTTTGCCTCACTTCTATCCATGGGTTTAAAAAAGTCTAAATCAGTTCCATTTTCAATAACGGTTATTTTTTTTTCATCAACACCAAATAATAAAAGCTTTTCTTTTATGCCTTTTGCTACAACTCTTATATAATCTGCGAGGTAGGCGCTTCCAAGCTGCAACTTTGCCACAATAAATGTTTTAAACCTGCTATGACCTTCCAGAGCTCGTTGTTCAGCGATCCAATCATGAAACTCGAGCGCTACTTTAAAGTTAACAAAGAAAAACTTCAAACTTTTCAATACCAATTGATAAAATAAATCGGGAGAGGAGAATTGAATATAGACTAATTGAGGTTTAAATCTAAAAATATCCCAAACAATAAACGGTATTACAAGGAAATATTTTAATGCCCTGAAAAACACGTTGCCTAAAAGCGGATTTGGTACAAATCTAATGTCAATGCTATCATTTGGTTTATCTTTTTCATTCTTTTCGGGGAAATATATTATGCTTCTAGTAGTAAATCCAAGTTTTTCAAAACTAAGCACAAGGTTAAAAAAGTGAATTTTAGAACCAAAATCTTTTGATATATCAACCGGAGCTATCATGAGAATTCTTTTTGTTTTCATTAAGTGCATTTCATTCGTATTATAGCCTTTTTCATTTTTCAAATCACTCAACAGTCTTTTTTAATCCTTCAGTAAATTTATACTTAGGTTCGTAACCTATTTTACTTCTCGCCTTGCTAATATCTGCTAACGAATGTTTTACCTCTCCAACTCTACCCTTTTTATAAACAGGTTTAATGCTTTTATTCAGAATGGTATTTAATAATTGGATTACTTCATTGATAGATATTCTTTTTCCGCAGGCAATGTTAATAACTTCACCTCTTACCTCTGAATTGGCTGCAAAGATGTTAGCATCAACCACATTCTCTACGTAAGTAAAGTCTCTCGATTGTTTACCATCTCCAAAAATTACAGGTTGTTTATCTTCTAACATCAGATTTATAAATTTAGGAATTGCCGCCGAATATTCTGAATTCGGGTCTTGATGCGGTCCGGAAACGTTAAAATACCTTAAGCATATTGTTGGTAAATTATATATTTCAGAAAAAATCTGGCAATATCTTTCACCGGTATATTTTGAAAGGGCATAAGGAGAAATAGGTTCAACTGCCATATCCTCTCTTTTTGGTAATTCTTCGCCAGTTCCATAAACCGAAGAAGAACTTGCATATACCACCCTCTTCACCCCTTCTTCTTTTGCGGCTACCAGTAAATTTAAAGTACCGTTAACATTTGAGTCGTTAACGAAAACAGGATTTTCTACCGAGCGTTGTATTGAAGGGACGGCAGCTTGATGTAAAACAATGTCTATATCCTTAACTGCTTTTTTTATTTCATCCAGGTTTCTCAAATCCCCTTCTATAAATTCAAAGATATCTTTTCTCTCTAAATCTTCTATATTTTTTCTTTTGCCAGTTGAGGAATTATCAAAACCACGAACTTCACAATTATCTTTTAATAATCTTCGGGTTATATTAGAACCTATGAAACCTGCCGCACCTGTAACAAGATATTTCATATTACTTCTCAGTTATAAAATTATAATGAACAAACAAAAAAACAAGCGGAAAATGCCTTGAAATATTTTCGGATTTTATAACTCACCTGATTCGATGTAACTTGGAAAAGGTAATTGTTTATCCCTAACTCATAATATTTACAGATTTCCAATATCATCTCCTAAGAAAGATTTTATAGAATCACACACATATTTGATTTCTCCATCAGTTAACTCGGGAAAAATCGGTAATGAAAGAACTTCTTCAACTGCCTTCTCACTAACTGGCAGATATCCTTTTTTATAACCAAGAGAACTAAAACACTTCTGCAAATGCAAAGGTAAAGGATAATATATCTTACTTCCAATGCTTTTTGCCCCTAGAAACTCCACCAATTCGTCTCTCTTATTATTCTTAACACGGATGGTATACTGATGAAAAATGTGCTTCCGTTCCGGTGCTACGAACGGACAATCTATCTCATTGACATCTTTTAATAAATTAAGATAAAGCCCTGCATTTTCTTCCCTCTTCTTATTCCAATTATCGAGATAGGGGAGTTCTGCTAAAAGAACAGCTGCTTGTATTGTATCTAATCTACTGTTGTAGCCCACTGATAAATGATGGTAATCTCTTTCGGACCCATGAACTCTTAAAGTACGGAGCTTTTCTGCGAGTTCTTTATCGTTGGTAGTTACCATTCCTCCGTCTCCGTAAGCGCCTAAATTCTTTGTTGGGAAAAAAGAAAAACAACCGAGTGATCCTATAGAGCCCGCTTTTTTACCTTTATATTCCGCTCCAATAGCCTGACATGCGTCTTCGATTATCTCTAAATTATATTTATTTGCAATATTTATAATAGAGTCCATATCAGCCATCTGTCCGTATAAATGTACCGGTATTATTGCTTTTATCCTCGATATTTCTATCTTCAGTTTTTTTGTTTGGAAAGTTTCTTCTTCCAATAATTCCTTTATTTTTTCCGGATCTATATTATATGTATCCGGTTTAATATCAACAAAAATTGGAGTGGCACCTATATTATGAATAGCACCTGCCGTTGAAAAAAAAGTAAAAGGTGTAGTTATTACAAAATCTCCTCTTTCTACTCCCAAATTTCTTAAACTCAGCAAAATTGCATCAGTCCCGGAAGCGACAGCAACTGCATACTTTGTGTTGCTATATTTTAAAATCTCTTTTTCTAACTGCCTTACCTCTTCGCCAAGAATAAACTGCTGAGAGTTTAAAACTTTTTCGACTGCATTATTGATTTCTTCTTTTATCAAATTATAACGACGTTTCAAATCTAACAAAGGGACTTCCACAAATTCCTCCTTTACAACTCAATTTTAAAATTTCTATCAAATCATTAATTCCTTTACATTTTTTAAATCAAGTAAACTCATTTTTATACCATTCTAAGAATCTTCTAATTCCTTCCTCTAAAGAAATATTTGGCGAATAACCAAATAATCTTTTTGCCTTACCTACGTCAGCATAAGTCTTCGGAACGTCACCCGCTTGCTCATCATGCTGCTCTATCTGGACTTTTTTGCCGGTATTTTTTTCTAAAATTTTTATCAGATTTTTTAAACTTACTGTTTTTCCGCTTCCTATATTGATTATCTCAAAATCCATTGGATTGGTAACGGCAGACAGAACACAGTCGATGCAATCACTTATATAAGTATAATCACGCTCTGAGTTGCCATCTCCAAACATCGGTATCGGCTTATCTTCAATGATAAGCTTTGTAAATTTCCTTATAGCCATATCGGGCCGTTGTCTTTCGCCATAAACCGTAAAGAATCTTAAGACAGTAGTATGTATTCCGTATAGATTATTGTATGTTTTGCAAAACAGTTCAGCAGCCATTTTAGCTGTAGCGTATGGAGAAATTTGAAGTTGGACAGGGTCGTCTTCCGAGAAAGGAGTTTTTTCGTTTAATCCGTAAACCGAAGAGGAAGAAGCAAATATAAAATGTTCTACATTATATTCTTTTGCTTTTTCAAGTAGGTTGACTGTGCCTTTAACATCGACATCCACATAAATATCCGGGCTGGCAATAGATGGACGGACTCCCGCCATGGCGGCAAGATGCACGATTTTGGTGGGTGTTGGGTGTTGATTTCCGGAGAAAATATCATCGAGAATCGAAATGTCTAAAATATCACCCCGGATTAGTTTGAAATTAGGATTCTCAATAACTCTTGAAATATTATTTTCTTTTAACTCAGGGTTATAGTAGTCATTAAAATTGTCAAGGCATAAAACGAAATACCTTTTCTCAATTAACCTCTCAACAAGATGAGAGCCAATAAAACCTGCTCCGCCGGTAACCAGAATAACTTCTCTTTCCATTTATAAAGATATTACCCTTTTTATTTTCATAATAAGAGTTTATGAAATGCGTTTCCACTGTCAAGGGTTTTTAAAAAGCACAACCTTTCCTTAATACGATATAAAAACTCAACAGTTTATACTGTTGACTTGAATCAAATTACTAATACTTTTAAAAATAAAAAGAAAAATGAAATTTATTTATAATTATGCAGACTTGCCGAAAAACGCCAGATTATTAGCCGAAATCAACTCGGCTGCGCTAAAGCTTTACGAAAAGCTCCGTATCATTAACATTGATGCTCTGAATATTTCAAAATATAGTAAGAGATCCCTTCGCAAGAGATTGGATAAGTTAATTTCGAGTTTACAATTGTACTCTTATTTGTTAACATGGGTTCTTGCTGATAATGAAATACCAAGAAGGGAATTCGTTTTTGTTGATTATGGAGGGGGGATAGGAATCTTATCCTTATTAGCCAAAGAGTTAGGTATAGGGAAAGTGATTTACAATGATATATATGATTTATCGTGTAAAGACGCTAAAACCATTGCAACCAATCTATGTATTCCTGCGGATTTTTATGTCCAAGGTGATATCGAAGAATTAATAGATTTCATAAAAAAGAAAAACATGAATTGTAATGCTGTAGCATCTCACGATGTAATCGAGCACATTTATGACATTGTAAATTTTTTTCAGAAAATATCTCTTTTATCCGATAATAGATTGACTATAGTGATGTCTTCCGGGGCGAACATGTTTAACCCAAGAAGAAGAAACCTGGAGATTAAAAGACAAATAGAAGTCGAACACTTTGATCTACAAAAAAAATGGGGACACAGAGAAATAGATTGTTTGAAATCATATCTTAAAGTCAGGGAAGAGATTATTTCTAACCATCTAATCAAATCCAAAAAGAAATTAACCGAGAAAGAAATAAATAAACTGGCAAGAAGGACAAGAGGAAAAAGGGCAGAAGATATTTTAAAATGTGTTGAAGATTATCTGGGGAAAGGGATTTATCCTTCTGAACCGAAACATCCAACTAACACATGTGATCCGTATACGGGCAATTGGATGGAACGTCTGTTTAACCCTTATGTTTTGAAGAAGGTTTTAGTTAACAGAGGATTTAAAGCTCGGGTATTAAACGGCTATTATGGTTACTATGAGAATCCAATTAAAAAGTTGGCAGTTAATTTTATGAATATAAGTATATCTATATTAAAAAAGCAAGGAATAAGGATTGCCCCTTTTTATATGATTTACGGCAGAAAATAAGGAATTGAATTAAAATTTTTTTAATAATAGTTTAACTTTTCTCATCTGGATTTACACCACAGACTTTCAATTCCATCTACGGTTTTATCTATCGAGAATTTTTCCTTAACCCTCTTAAAACCAGCTTTCCCAAAATTTTTCCTCATTTTCTCATTTCCGAGAAGGTCCTTAATCTTTCCTGCTAATTCATGTGAATTGCCAGCCTCTACAACAAAACCAGTCTTTCCGTCTAATACAACTTCTCTATTGCCTCCTACATTTGTCGCGACTACAGGAATTCCAGCGGCCATAGCTTCGAGAACAACAACCGGGAATCCTTCATACAGAGAAGAAAGAACAAAAACATCCGTTACCTTCAGAATCTCTATCACATCTGCTCTTTCGCCTAAGAAAAGAGCATTTATTCTTTCTCTTTCAGCCATCGATCTCAACATTTTTTCGTCTTTCCCTGTCCCTACAATAAGTAATTGAAAACGAATTTCTTCCTGTAGTTTCTTCGTTGCCTCAAGTAACACTTTTACTCCTTTCTTTGGCTCGTGAAGCCTACAAACCGTGCCAACTATCTTTAAATCGCTGTTCAATCCTAATTCCTTTAGCTTTTTCTCTCTATTTATTTTAACAGAAAAAGAATCTGCGTCAATGCCATTTGGGATTGTAACAACTCTTTCTCTTTTAAGTCTTAAATCTTGAATCAGGAACCGGGTAACGGCATTTGAGCAGGAATAAATTACGGAGCTAAAATTTGATGTAACCCTTTCAAAAAAAACTTGAAACGAATTCATCCATTCGAGGACGTCTCTAACAGAAGAAATATTTTGAATGCCGAGAAGAAAGCCAAAAATGCGAGTTGGAATATAAGCACGATAAAGAAAGG
>CAZQNI010000008.1:0-15293 GCA_964594255.1 uncultured bacterium
AAGTAAATGTTTATATTGATTCAAAAAATCAGATACACCTGAATGATAGACTTATATCACGAGAAGACTTCCCTGATAGGGTAGCCGAACTGCTTGGGCGAAGCGTTTCAAGAATAGTTGTAGTGAGTGCTTACCCTTCAATACCTATACAGGAGGTGGTTACAGTTCTTGACATATCAAAACAAAAAGGAGCATTAAAGTTGGTACTTCTCCGGAGGAAAGAATAATGAGAAGGAATAGCATAACGTCTGAAAGCGTAAAAGAAGCCGATATTATGATTACACCTCTTGCGGATGTAAGCTTCACAATACTTATAACACTCATGGTCTTAACACCCGTCATCATCCTCTCTTCCAGACTCCACGTTAATCTCCCCGAAGCGACAACCGTTGAACCTCCCACGGAGAGAAATATTACAATAACGATTACTTCGGAACACGAAATTTCTATAAATAACGAATTAGTCACTACAGACCAATTAGCCAACGTTCTGGGTAAAACAATAAGAAAAAACCCTAACGACCTGCTTTTAATCAGAACAGACAAAGAACTCGAAACCGGTACGGTTATGAATATAATAGCTCTTGCCAAAAAACTCGGAGCAAGAAGCATTTCAATCGCAACAATTCAGAGATAAAAATGTTTGATTATTCGGAAGGATTTTTTGACAGAAAGATAAAAGCCACAATGATATTTTCAATTATATTTCATCTTGGCGTTTTTTATTTTAATGAAGCAAAAAGAACAAGTGAAATTGTTAGTAGAATTGACAACATTGAATTTATAGACCAAACATTGGCTCCCTCGGTTAGACCTGCACCACCTCAAAAGAGTATCTTTAAGGCAATAAAAGACAAAATCACCCAGAAAGATGAAGGAATAAAAGAGTTAGAAAATAATGAAATCGAAAAAATAATCAAAAACCTACCTCCCGTTCCCGAAATCAGCGAAAAGGGAATTGAACTTGACCAAAAACAGTTAGACCGTACGCAAGCAAAGGGCATCGATCTGGATAAGTTTGAAAGGCTGGAAGGCCCTGAAGGGGGTGCAAGCGAAATCCTAAGCGTTGCTTCAGGAGAGAGACAAAGCAGCAGCGAAGACATAATAAGTAAACCTGCTATAAAAATCAGCAAGGAGAAGACATATGGTCCCGATTCTAAAATCGGTGTTTTTTCCTCGCCGGGAGGCAGCGGACAGGTCGATTTAGAAAAAGTTCCGACAAAGGAATTAGAAAAGATGGCTCCTACTACCCCATCCAAGGAAGCCGCAAAAATAAAAAAGGCACCTTCAAAGTCAACCACAAAAATAACCATTTCAGGACCTCTTTCGTCCAGAAAAATAACTTACAAACCAACAACCCCATATCCTCTGTGGGCTCAAGAGAGGGGACTAACTGCGACTATAAGCGTACAGATAGCGGTTAATCCGAACGGAACGGTAAAGGACAATGTTTTTGTAATCAGAACATCAGGTTTCGGGTCATGGGATAGATTGGTAATAAACAGCGTTAGACAATGGAAATTTGCCTCTATTCAAGACTCGGGAATTGTACAGACCGGAATAATTACCTTTACCTTTGTTTTGGAGTAAAAATGAAAAGAAATATAATTATCTTATCTTTATTTGTTATATGTATTGCAGGGTTTGCCCAGGAAGAGATATCAAAAGAAGTAATTACAGGCAAATATCTGGGGAAAATAGATGAGAAAAAACCTCCGTCGGAACTGAATTATGATATATTCGAAGTTATACAACCATATGGAAGACAGGGTTCGTATATATATGATCTGGAATTGCAGGTTCATTCCGAAATAACATCCACTCCCCTGCCAGTACTCGCCAGCAACCAGATAAGAAAACCCTGGCTGGGAAAAATCCTGACTCTTCCTATAACGATATCAAAAATCCCAATCGAACAAGATGTTAAACAATGGGAATTGTCAGTAACGGATGAAACCGGCGAGGTATTCAGAACTTTTGCCGGTATGGGTAATCCTCCAAAAGCAATAGAATGGGATGGGAAAGACTCAAAGGACAATGTGATTGATCTGGGAAAAAATTATTCTTTTTACTTAAGGACAGTCGATAACGATAATAATTCTTCATTTAAACTCGGTAAAAAGATAAGAGTTCCTGGGCTCTACTGGAGAGAAGAAATAAACTCCGTTGTTCGCCTTGATGGTCGAATCGTCTTTCAAGAAAACTCCTCTGCATTCACCGAAACAGGTATAGATTTACTCGAAGAAGCTGCAGATTACATAAGACAAGATGTCAAGAGACATCTAAGAGTTATAGTATATTCACATAACGAAAATTTATCGATGGAAAGAACAAAGAAAATAGCCAATTTCCTCTTGGACAGAATAATACTCCCCGAAAGGGCAATAACAAGTGTTATCGGATACGAATCGGTAGGAGAATACAGAACAAACAGGATCGAGATAACGATACGGTAATTTTAGGATTTTGGATTTAGGGATTGGGATTTAGCGAAAAAAATAATATCATCAAATTCCACACCGTAGGAATTTAAATATTAAAAATTAAAAATCAAAATGACAAATAAAAATGTAAAACTTGTGTCATTCTTAACGCCCGTTTTCCCTCTTTGCTTTTTTAATTGATTTTTGAACTTTAATTCGTAATTTTCCATTTTAATATTTGATTTTTACATTATAACGCTTTTGGTACGTTATTATTTTTAATAAGTTAATCCAATATCAAATCCTTAAAATCTGCGTTCATCTGCGTACTATTTCGGGGGTTGACTTCTTAGTTACCCCGAACTAATATAGGACGTCAGTCGCACATAGCGGGGCGCTAGCGGTTCCCCTTACCTGTAATCCGCTATAGCAGGGCTAATGGCTTGGTTTTGAGTTTATGTTCTTTTACTATGGGCTTCTTAAGATGGCGTTGAAATTTGGGCCCTCCATAGAGGAGAGCTTTGAACCCCGTCAGATCCGGAAGGAAGCAGCGGTAAGAAGTCTCAACCTCTGATGAAGGAAATCCTGAATGGAGCTTTTTTTAAGTCGTACCGGCAAAATTTCATAGGCGAAACAAGCCGTGCGGCTGACTAAAAAAATTATGGGATATTTAGTTTTAACAAGAAAATACAGACCACAAAATTTTGATGAAGTATTGGGGCAGCCTCATGTAACCAAAACCCTTATGTCTGCTTTGGCGAAGGGAAGAGTTGGTCATTCTTATTTGTTTTCGGGTCCAAGAGGAGTTGGAAAAACATCAGTGGCTCGTATTTTGGCAAAAGCAGTAAACTGTAAAAAAGGCATAGTTGAAAACCCCTGTAATGAGTGCGAAAATTGCATATCCATTACAAACTGTAACTCGGTTGACGTCATAGAAATCGACGGCGCTTCAAACAGAGGAATCGATGAAATAAGGGCCTTAAGAGAAGCCGTATCCTATAGTCCGGTACAATCTGCTTTTAAGGTTTACATCATAGACGAAGTCCACATGCTCACAAAAGAAGCCTTTAACGCTCTATTAAAAACCCTTGAAGAACCACCTTCACACGTAATTTTCATATTCGCGACCACAGAACCCCAAAAAGTTCCGAAGACGGTGCTGTCCCGCTGCCAAAGATTCGACTTCAGAATGTTAAGTAATCAGGAAATTTTCAAAAAATTAAAAGAACTGACAAAATCGGAAAACGTGAAAGCAACGGATGAAGCTTTATCTCTTATCTCCGCCAGAGCAGAAGGTGCCATAAGAGATGCCGAGGGAATGCTTGAACAATTAATTTCCTACTCGGAAGGAGAAATCACTGCAGACGATGTTCGAGACGTTTTGGGTTTTATCGGCAATACTCTATATTTAGAATTATTCAACGGCATTAAAAACTCCGAAGAAAACGAAATAATCCGGAGCGTCGAGGAAATTACCGGGAAGGGATACGACCTCAGGGAATTTACATCCGGTTGGCTTAAATTCCTTCGCAGTCTTCTGCTCTGCAAGCTTGGAATCGAAGATATAACTTCCACTGTATCCAGAGAAGAATTGATGAAACTTTACGAAAATGTTTCGACGGAGTTTATAACAGCTGTACTTAACTTATCGGTTGATTTAGAAAAGGATATTAGATTGATACCTCATTCCCCTGTTTATCTCGAATTGGCAATGCTCAGGATGTCAAGAATACCTGCCTTACGTGACATCAATACTTTAATAAGAAATATATCAAATGAGATTCCTCTTAAGGAGAACCCTCAAAAAAACAAAGAAAAGGAATCAAATAACAACAAAGCAACCATCAAACCGCCCAAAAACGCACAAGAACTCTGGAACGCAATAATAATAAAAATAGATGGAACCAACGGCAAGAACTTCCTTAAAGCATTCTTAAAAGACGCAGAACCGGTTTCATTTGAAGGCAATATATTAAGAATAAAAGTTCCTTCAACTCATAAAAAACACCTTGATGAAGACATTCATTTTTTAAGAGGCGAGCTAAAAGAAACAACGGGGAAGGATATAGACATAGAGATAATAACATATCAGCAAAAAATCGAGACCAAATTGAGTGATAATTCGATGGTCACGAAAGTAAAGGAGATATTCAATGCTGAAGAATTTATTTGATATGGAAAACCTAAAGAAAAAAGTCGAGACGATCAAAGAGGAACTTAAAAAAGAAAAAATTGTAAGTGAGAGCGGCGGAGGAATGGTGCGGGTGGAAGCAAACGGATTTGGAGATATCCTAAAATTAGAGATTGAAGCCGAACTTATTAAAGAAAAGGACAAAAGCCTGCTGGAAGATTTGATAATCTCGGCAATCAACATGAGCAAGGAAAAAACAAAAGAATTATTTCAACAGAAAATGCAAGAGGCAATCGGATTCTTGCCTTTGAATGGACTTCAAGACCTGATATCTTGAAACCGCCAGGCGTTTTTCTACGTTTTATACAGTCACTTCAATCATTGCCGGGAATCGGTAAAAAATCCGCGGAGAGAATTGCTTTCCATATTCTAACCAAACCCACAACCGGAGAAAAGATACTCCACTCTTTAGAAAAAGTACTCTCGGAAATCAAATTCTGCAGTAAGTGCGGAAACATAACGGTAGAAAATTTGTGTTATATCTGTGCATCTACCCAAAGAGATTCATCGACTATCTGCGTTGTTGAAAAACCAATGGATGTTTTCGCAATCGAACGCTCAAATTCTTTTAACGGATTGTATCATGTTCTTGGAGGACTTCTTTCTCCACTCGATAACACCTATCCTGAAGATATAAAAATTGATTCTTTAATAAAAAGAGTAAAAACAGAAGAGATCAGTGAAGTCATTATAGCAACGAATCCTACAACAGAAGGAGAAGCAACTGCTTTATATATAGAAGAAAACTTAAAAGACAGCGGTGTCAAGATAACCCGTATCGCCAGAGGCATTCCCTTCGGAACCGATATTGATTTCGCAGACGACTTAACTCTCACAAGAGCATTAGAAGATAGGCAAGAATTCAAAGATTAAAAACCCACCCCAATCCCCAAAAAAATATTTTTACCACAGAGAACACAGAGAAAAGGACTCACAGAGAGCACAGAGGAAAGATAATGTTGTTTACCTCACCCACAACCCCAAAAAAATATTCTCACACAAAGCACACAAAGACCACAAAGTTTTTTATTTGTTTTTAAGCTAAAAGCTAAAGGCAAAAGGCTAAAATCTTAGCTTAACAATAAATCACACAAATATTTTTGCTTTAACGAAATCTCTACTAGAAGATTTGACATTTTAGATACTTTTAATTATAATTGACTATAAAACAGTACTTAGAAGGTGGTGTTGGTAAAATGATGTCGACAATCGAAAAATGTCGAATTGTAAATTGGATATTGAAAATTGCAAACTGCAAATTGATAACTGAGGAGGAATTTTTTAAAATTAAAACTTACAACTTACAATTTAAAATTTCCAATCTTCAGCCGGAGGATATATGAGGAAAAGAATATGGCACGTAATAATTATAGTAGCGTTGATTTTTCTCTTCACCGGGTGTGGTGGGAGAGAATGGGAAGAAAGGCATGTTAATTATCATGCGCCTAATTGGACTTCAGATGGGAAAATAATCTTTTTTGAAGAAATATGGATACAAAAACTAAAAGAAAGTATTTCCGGACCAGAAGTAATAGAAGAAACTCAAAATTTCACATTATACGAAGTGGATAATAGCGGTACAAATTATGAGGAGATAGAAGAAGTAAGTAGTAGTGCGAGAGGCTTCTTTTCTATGGTAGGCAGTTCTTCAGCAGGGGATTATGTGGTTTTTGGTCTTTCCAATATTGCAAATAATGATAATGAGATATGGGTAATAGGTAGAGACGGGACCGGACTGCAGGAAGTAGGAAGCGGAAGATATCCTGATTTTTCACCGGATGCTTCGCAGATCGTTTATCAAAAACCCAGTCAAGGAATATGGATAATGGATAGGGATGGGGGAAATGACCATCAGATAATTTCGGATGCTGATGCGAAATATCCCGCATGGAGTCCCGATGATACATTGATTGCGTATGGTGAGTATTCTACTTCTATTACCAGTTTACAAGGTGACTCTATCAGAAAGTATTCAAATTGGTGGTTTAAAGATTGGGGCCCTTTGAATAGCAACCTGGTGATGGCAACAGATCCTTATGGTCTTACTGTTACAATAGATTTTATTTCGGAATTTATAGATACTTTAAGTGTTTTTGTTAGTTATGAATCAGGAAGTGGTTATAAATGGTCTGATGATGGCAATACTTTTATCGGATACGATGGCGATTGGTTTATTATTAACCGTAACGGTACGAATAAATGGTATTTGCAACCATAAAGTTTAATTGGAAATTGAATATTGAAAATTGCAAACTGCAAATTGATCACACACAGCAATAAAACTAATTTCGAAGTTGAAAATTGTAAATTTGAAAAGAAGGAAAAAGAACTAAACAATAAAAGTGAAAAATGGGAAATGAAAATTGTAGATTGAAAATTGAAACTTAAAAAATTTAAAACTTACAACTTGAAATTTACAATTTAAAATCTTTAGAAGGAGGTTGTTAAAAAAGAGGGGAAATTCAACTATAATTAAAAAATTATTTGTTATCCAATTGTTTACTGTTTTCTTGTTAACTCTATCCGCAGAACCATACAAGCCGTATCCGATTTTGCTTATTCATGGAATAGCTTCCAATTCGGGTACATGGGGAGCGCCTACAATTCTCAGAAGTGATTCCATACCTAAAGATTCAATTAGATCAGGCAATACATACGACCATTTTCTTGATTATATGACGAAGTATGCGTATAAGTGGTACGATTGGGAAGTTGAACAAAGTTTGGAACCTTCTTATACGCCTGATCCTGGCTTGCCAGCCCCTATAGGTCCTCGTTTTCCCAACAAAACATTTCTCGAAGTGATTAATTTTGATGATAATCGAGGGAGTATTAATAATCATTCCGGGTATTCAGAACCTTATTCGGCATAGCGAAGGCTAAAGGGTCATTTCTATTGACATTTAAAGATAAAATCTTTATTATTACGATTATGAACAATGAGCTTTGGGAGCTTATATAATGGGAAATGATGAAAAAATTAATTATTGGCTCAATATTTCTAAATACGATTTAGAAACTGCAGAAGCAATGTTAAAGAGTAAAAAGTTTTTATACGTAGGGTTTATGTGTCACCAGGCTATTGAAAAAATCTTAAAAGGTTACTACTACTCCATACATAAGGAAGTTCCCCCTTTTACACATAATTTGACATATATTGCAGAGAAATGTAATATATATAAAGAATTTTCAGATGAATATAAGGATCTTATTGATACATTAGAACCACTTAATGTCGAAGCAAGATATCCAACCCATAAGAAGAAATTAATGCAAAACTTGAGCTATGAAAAATGCTTAGAAATTCTTAAAGAAACAAAAAAATTATATCAATGGATAAAAAAGAAGCTGTCAAAAAAGTAAAGAAATATTCAAATTTGCTCAAAAACCATTTTCCGGTAAAAATGGTAATACTATATGGTTCTTATGCTAAGTCAAAAGCAAGAAAAGATAGTGATATAGATGTAGCTGTGATAGTCGATGAAACAAACAAAGATTTTTTAACATCGGAAGTAGAATTATATAAATTGAGAAGAAATATTGACATACGCATAGAGCCTGTTTTACTTGAAAAAAACAACGATGAAAGTGGTTTTTTAGAACAAATTTTAAAGGAAGGACTGATTATATATAGTAAAGAATAAAGTATTTGAAAATACCTTCCCCAATACCCAGTGGAATTATAAATTGAAAATTGAAATGGGACGCAGATGAACACAGATTCAAAAGGGATTTTTTGGCTTTCTTACTATACCCTATATCCTCTCTACATCTATACCCTCAATCTAATAAGCTATACCCTGATTTGGCATTGAATATTACAGAAAAAAGATTTGACATTTACTGAATTTTTATTATAATCAACAGATAACAACGTAAGGGGGGATTATGAGAAAGGTTTTTCTTTTTGTTTTTTGCTTTATCTGTCCATTATTTGGTGCTTCTTCTCAAAATGATAATGAACCACAGTTCTTTGCAAATGCAAAAGGGATTACCATTACAGCAAGCCGCTGCAAAATCGAGATTTTTAATTCACCCTATATAGTCGATTTAATCGAGATTGAGGATATTCAATCGCGGCTTTTGTCCAGAACTTTGCCTGAAATATTTTCAGAGGAGCCCTCGATTATGGTTCAGAAAACAAGTCAAGGGCAAGGTTCTCCTTTCATCCGGGGTTTTACTGGCTTCAGGACCTTATTTTTAATCGATGGAATAAGATTGAATAATTCCGTGTTTAGAGACGGTCCAAATCAGTACTGGAATACTGTTGATCCTTTGATGATGGGAAGATTGGAAGTGGTTAAAGGCGCCAGCTCGGTATTATATGGCAGTGATGCCATAGGAGGTGCCGTCAACGCCATCACAAAGGTTCCTGAATTTAAAGGTAAAGGATGGAATTTTAACCAACATCTATATTACCGGTACGCCAGCGCTGATCTATCCAACATTGGGCGAGTAGAGATTAACGGTAACTATTTCCAAAAATTTGGATTTTATTCGGGTCTTTCAATCAAAAAATTTAATGATATTGTCGGAGGCAGAGAAATTGGGTTGCAGCCAAAAACAGGATATGACGAAATTGACGGAGATTTAAAACTTTTGTTTCTACCAACATCAAACGTATTAATTTCCCTGGGCTATCAGCATACTGATCAGAACGATGTCTGGAGAACACATAAAACAATTTATGGAATCAGCTGGGAAGGTACAACAGTCGGAAATGAAAAAGAGAGGAAATTTGATCACAATAGAGATTTGGCTTATCTTCAATTTGCAGGAGAAAACATTGGTCTATTTATAAAAGATTTCAAAATAAGCCTGTCTTACCATATACAAAAAGAAGAGCGTTACAGGTTAAAGAGTAATGATGCAAGTGACATACAGGGTATGGAGGTGAAAACCCCGGGATTGTGGACTCAGATTAATAGTAACTCACCTGTCGGGAACCTAACCTATGGGTTTGAATTTTACAGAGACAATGTCAATTCTTTTAAAAGAAATTACTTACCGGATGGTACTCCGGGCGACATAGAAATTCAGGGACCGGTTGCCGACGACGCGTACTACGACTTAATAGGAATTTTTCTGCAGGATAAGATTTCTTTTAATGAAAAATTAAATGCATTCATCGGAGGCAGGTATACCATTGCCAGAGTAGATGCCCAAAAGGTTGAGGATCCTACCACCGGGAATCGAATTTCCCTTTATTGTGAATGGAGTAATATTGTAGGGAATTTCAGATTGATTTACTTTCCAAACAAAAACCTCCGGGTTTTTTCGGGAGTATCTCAGGGCTTTCGTGCACCCAATCTTTCAGACTTGACCCGCTTCGATGTGGCAAGAAGTAATGAGATAGAGATTCCGAGTTTTAATCTCGAGCCGGAAAATTTTATAACTTACGAAGCAGGAATTAAAAGTAAATTTTCCTCTTGGAAAGGAGAGCTGTCTTACTTCTTTACCAGTATTAATGATATGATTATAAGATATCCGTCAGGTGATACAATAGAAGGAAATTTAGAGGTTAAAAAAGCAAATGTAGGTGACGGATTCGTACATGGCGTCGAATCAAGGATTAGTTTCAATCTGGTAAAAGCCTTATCGATTTCTTTAGGAGCTGCCTGGCAATTAGGTGAAGTTGATACTTACCCAACTTCGGATGAAATAAAGGAAAGAAAACCTATGTCGCGTATTCCGCCTTTAACCGGTTTAATAACAGTTAAATGGAACGCACCTGGCGATAGGTACTGGATTGAAGGAGTAGTTAGAGGGGCTAACAATCAGGATAGACTTTCTCCAAGCGACGAAGCGGACACACAAAGAATACCACCCGGCGGAACACCGGGATACGCGGTTTTCAGTTTAAGACAGGGAGCTAAAATAAACGAAAATCTGGGTATCTCTGCCGCTATTGATAATATAACAAACGAAGATTATCGAATACACGGCTCAGGACAAAACGAACCCGGAACAAGTTTAATACTTTCCGTTGATTGGAAAATATAGTTAAAAGGAGGGCAAATTATGATAGACCCACGTCGTATAGTAAATATGGCAAGCGCTTTTTATGAATCATGTATTTTATTCACAGCTTCTGACCTTGGGGTCTTTAAAAAAATCAGCGAGTTAGGTAAAGCTGCCGCAAAAACTATTGCTAATGAGTTGAATTTAAACGAAAGAGGTACAAGATTACTTCTCGACGCCTGTGTTGCTCTTGATTTGCTGGAAAAAGAGAATAATGAATATAAAAACACTCCCGAAAGTGCCTCGTTCCTGGTCCCGGGCTCACCCGCAGACCTTAGCGGTGCAATACGGTATAATCGCGATGTGTATCCTTTATGGGGGAAACTCAAAGATATGGTAAAAAGCGGAAAACCGGTAGAAAAGCCCGAGGTTCATCTGGGAAGCGATGAAGAACGTACACGAACCTTTGTAATGTCCATGCATTACCGGGCTCTTGGAATCGGACAGGCTACAGTACCCCAGCTTGATCTTTCCGGAAGAAAAAAGGCTTTTGATGTTGGGGGAGGACCGGGCACGTATTCGGTATTAATGGCAAAAGCTAACCCGGAATTAAACTGTACGGTTTTTGATTTGCCGGAAGTGGTTAAAATAGCGGAGGAACTTATAGGGAATCAGGATATAAACGAAAGAGTTAAGACAATTGCCGGAGATTACCATACCGATTCATTTCCTGAAAATAATGATATTATAACTTTCTTTGGAGTCCTGCATCAGGAATCGCCGGAGTCTATACAGTGTCTTTTAAAGAAAGCTTACGATTCTCTTAATGCTGGTGGTATTGTTTACGTAATGGATATGATGACCGATAAAACTCACACAAAACCAAAATTTAGTGCTCTTTTTGGAATTAATATGGCTCTTACTGCCGAAAGCGGATGGGTTTTCTCGGATGAAGAGTTAAAAATTTGGCTTGAAGAAGCTAACTTTACTGATTTTAAAGTCAGCCCTCTTCCACCGCCGATGCCCCACTGGCTGGCAAGCGCTAGGAAGAAGTAAGCTTATCTACTTAAGGCAAGTTGATGGGCTTTTTGTTCAAGAGTTTTGATTAAATCTTGAATTGTATCGACTTCTTGTTCTTCGAAGTAAACTTCTCCACATTGTTGACATACCCAGGCAGGAACGTTATCAAGTGTTACATGACAACCTTCTCTATCGATATGAAGTGGAGCTGTTCCTTTTTTCATAACTCCCTGACAGTGAATGCATTTCATTTTTTTATCCTCATTTTAAAGTTCTACGCCCATTCGCTTGGATCCGGAATATATACAGTAATTATTGCAAGAAATTCTTCTTTTGGTGAACAAACGATATGTATTGGGCGTCCATCATTTCCCCTGCCAAATATAAGACAACTATGTCCTCGTGAATCATCAGGATAATCTTCAATAACCTCGCCGTTCTCTATAACAGTGCGTACTTCTTCTGTTGTTATCATACGATCCCCTTGCAACATCTATCTAATAGCATGTGGCAAATAAAGATACTTTTTCTTGGCTGCTAATCTGACTAAATTTACGATTTTCTCTCCATTACTCATAACGCCAAGGTTCTATAGCTTCTACCATATTTGTTGCTTGATTTTTCGATTCTAAATTAACACTTTAAATTAATTAATTTTATTTTTTTGGCAAGTACTGTTAAAAGCATTATTTTTATTTTACCCGAAATTCATTCGTGAAAGAGTACCTTCTAAAATTGCTGCTAATTTTTCAACCCCTTCGGGCATCTCAACTGCTCTTTCCGCGTATTTCCTGCAAATATCACATTTATCGCAATCGGTATTCAGGCAATCGCAATTGGATATTTCTTCAAGGAAACCATCTAATTTTTGATTTAGAAGCTTCGGGAAGACAGGTGCATCTTTCATACCAGCCATTTTGTATAGGTAAATAAGAAATCCGTGCGGAAAGCTTAATATTTGAAGAAGATCTCCCTTATACTTACCAGAAACATAAGCTTTATAAGTCTTTTCGATCCAGTCTGTAGGTCGAGTACGGTCGACAAGTTTGAAACTTTTGATACCGATTTTTTCGTATTGTTTTATATCTTCTGGTCTCAGGAATCCCGCCCGTACAATTTCAGTGGGATCAGTTAGTTTGCGTAGAGTGCAGTTATAAAAAGGGTATTCTTCATAGTAACCTCCACTCGGATGACCTTCCTGAGAGCTATGTCCCATAAGCGTTCCATGATATTCGGCATACGGACACTGGAAGAGGCAAAAACCGTTTGCGATTATGGTAACTCCTATGTTTAATTTTTCAGCCATTGCTTTGAGCCCTTTAATATTTCTCGGTCCCGATGTAGGGTCGATTGTTACATCGTCCGCGCCTAAATCTTCAAAGTAGCTTGCCCTTCGTAGGCTGTTTACTCGTGCATAGGAAGATACACAGACTTTTAAATCCGGATATCTTTTTTTCATTACCTCGATTAAGTACGGTACCGATACGGTTACTTCCTTGATGTCAAGGCTTAAAACCCAGTCTAAGTGTTCTAAAAATTGTTTTCTCCATTCTTCCTTAAATTCCCGTGCATCCAGGCATGGAGCGTTAAAAAGATAATTAAATGAAAAACCCTTTTCCTGGGCGGATTTTATGAAATCTTCAGCTTCTTCCTGAGTAACTTTTGGTACCGCCGCTGTTGGGCGTCCTCCTCCGACCACATGAGAAGGAAGCATTCCGTAAATACTCGATACTTTGTTTTTGTCGAGAATATCTAATAAATTGTAATCCCAATTACAGGGAATTCTAAATAAAGCCATAACTACCTCCTGATAAATTTCACAAAGCACCAGATAGGTTACCGTTTGTCAATTCTTGTATACATTATGGTTTGGAACTTGACTTTTGTCAATCTCATTGGTAAAATATTTACATGAAAACAAAGAGATATTTAGTCTGGTCAAAGAAAAATATTGATCTTTCTGATCCTTTCCAGAGGAAATGGTATATAAAACAGGTTCTAACAAATGGACTCAGCGAGGACATAGCCGAACTCGATTGGGAAGAAGTCAGCAAACTCCTTTCCGGAATCGTATTACCAAAGTATGTGTTTAAATTATGGAAGGATTATTTTGAAGCCAGAAGCTAAAGGTATAATAAGTAAAATCCAGAAAGATTTCTTAAGTTTTTTTTCTAAAATTCCCGACCAGGGAAATTTTTATTTAACGGGCGGCACGGCTCTTGCCGAATTTTATCTTGGTCATAGATTCTCTTACGACCTCGATTTATTTACAGGAGAACCGGATATCGTTTTACCTTTTAGCAGAGAACTGGAGAGGAAATGCCGGGAATCAAAATTTTCTCTTAAACCGATTAGAAGAACACATCCTTTTGTAGAATTTAATTTGAAGAAGGGCAAGGAAGAACTGAAAGTTGAACTTGCCTATGATTCTCCTTTCAGGTTTAAAGAACCTCTGGAAACTGCATATAAAATTAATGTTAACGATTACGAAGATCTTATTGTGGACAAATTACTTGCTTTTTTCGGACGAGTAGAACCAAGAGATGCTGTTGATTTATTTTTTATTCTAAAAAAGGAATCTTTAGATAAAATAATGGACCTGGCAAAGAAAAAAGACCCGGGGTTCGACCCTTATTGGCTCGCGGTCGCGTTTGAAAAAACATCTGATTTTCCGGACGATATCGACCGGTGGCCTGTTGAAATGTTGATCGATATTAACGGTGAAGAGATAAAAACCCTTTTTAATAACTACGCTTTGAATATTATGGAAAAGATAAGGGAGAAAAAAGGCAAGTAAAGATAATTAAAACAGAATTGAACGTAGATATTGCGCTATTCGCTATCCGCCTTCCGCTTTCCGCAAAAAAAACCTGAAAAAGAAACGATAATGGGAGGATTAATCTGAGTATATCTGAGGAAATCTGCGTGCTATATTTATATATCTAAGACTAATTTAATTCCATTTTCTACTTTGTGCATGATATTTTTACTTATTGTGCCTACGCATTCAGTCAAGAAACTCTTGTCTAAAGTAACTATTTGAGAAACGTTTATGACAGATCTTTTAGGTAATTTACTATCCTTTTTAGACAACATCACATTTCCGGGCGCATGGGCTAACGCGGTATTTGAAGTTATGATTGCGCAAATAACAGTATTAATGTTACTCTTGTTGAAAGCATCTGATTGTAATATTAAAACAGGACGTTTGTAACCCGGTTCAGAAGCTTTGGGGATGGGTAAAGTAGCCCACCAGATTTCACTCCTGACCACTACCACTCTTCCTTTGATATAGAACTTAGTTGGGCTGATTCGATGCTTTCGTCTAATTTTGAACTGCTTTTTTTATAGCATTCGTTTAAACCGGCTGTGACATCCTTGGGGTTATGATCTTTAAGAAACTCTTTGACTGCTAAAGAAAACAATTTACTTCTGGAAACACCCATTTTTTTTGCCGTTTCCTCAATAACTTCGAATAAAGAATCTGGAATAGATATAGCTGTTTTCATATAGTAAGTATAACAAAAGTTATACCGTTTGTCAAGTGTTTGAATAAAAAAACAAAGGGGATGGGAGGCAATCTGAGTATATCTGAGAAAATCTGCGTGCTAATAAGAATTGGGACGCAGATGAACGCTGATGCTCAGGATAAAAAAAGTGTTGGTGTCTAAAAAGAAACAAAAAATAATGGGGATGAG